>CANGJE010000089.1 GCA_947454305.1 Oxalobacteraceae bacterium | reverse complement strand
TGAATAGCTCGTCGCTCGCTGATTTAGTGCGCTATGCCGTTACTCACGACCTTCTTTTACCGTTACGAAAATAATCGAGTTTTGATCATGCTAAGAACATCTCACTGGAAGGATCAACCTCACAGAAAAAATTTCAGAATTAGCTCATTCTTAATCAGTAACGCTGACATACGCATTCAGAGATATCCGATAGCCATCACTGAACTCAGCGTTGATACTAACTACTTCTTTCACCTATGAAGCAAAGCCATCAAATGATTTGCAACGTGATTGATTCACTGCCCAAAATTATTGAAATCGGGCAGATGTCGTTGATTCAAAAAATGATTATTTATTTTTCACCCATAACAAAACAAGAAACAATTTTTCAGACTATTTCTGACACAAAGCACTCCGTCCCAGCCCTAAACTCCTGGAGGTAAACATGACTTCATCCAACGTTCCCGAGACTCGTCCAGAACCGGGCAATAACCTCAACATTAGTGCAGCGACCGGCGATACTAGCTGGCAAAGACAAGGAAAACTCTGGTCAAACTTAAAAGAACTGTGTGAACTGTTGCGTATACCAGCAACATCATCTGTCAATGACGAAGAGTTTTTATTCCAGCATGTGCAATTCAAAACCGGACAACGCGCACACACCATAGGGCAACCTTTCGATACACTATTTATCGTTCATTCGGGCTTTCTAAAGACCGTACTCATCGATGAATTCGGCAATGAACAAGTACTGAGCTTCCCCATGAAAGGTGATTTATTTGGCGTCGACGGAATTCACACAAAACGATACGCTTCCGAAGCGGTCGCCCTATCCAACTGTGATTTGATACTGCTACCCTTCAAAAAGTTTATCGCTTTAGGACGCACGCATTCCGAGTTGGAACATGCCATGTACAGTGTGATGAGCCGCGAATTAGTGCGCGAACAAGGTATGGTTAGCATGCTGGGTGCATTGTCCGCGGAGGCTCGTGTTGCTCGCTTTTTAGTGTCATTATCAGAACGCTTTGCAGAAATGGGATATTCGAGCAAGTTGTTTAATCTGCGTATGACGCGTCATGAAATCGGTAGCTATCTCGGCCTCACACTGGAAACAGTCAGCCGTACGCTCTCTGCATTTAATGAGTTTGGGTTGATTACCGTTGATCAGCGGTCAATAGGAATTAAGGATATTGATTCACTTCGTACCCTACGACGACTTCCACCCTCAAGCGCCCGCTCCAAAAAAGCAAGTAAGAAGGCGCGTGAAGCATCGCTAATCCGTAACGGCAATGCCAGCTCGGGTAACAGCGACTTACAAATAGCTTCTCTGTAACTTCTCAGTAAAAATCGGAACGCGAATGAGATAGCAATTTTGGATTCATTCAGGCTACGGTGAGATAGCTAAGTGCGTAACGTCCTGCTAAATTGAGGATAGTCTGGTAAGCCAGCATGGCTGGCGTAACCTCCCAGGCTATCCACTGTTTTTTATCAATGGCATTAAACCTAACGAATACGGCGCGATTTAATTTTTGTGCTGCCCCATACTTTGTCGTTTGCGTGAGCTAATAGATCTCGGACGACTCCCCTGTGCAGCATCTGTGGCGTGGTGCACCATTTCATCGGTGTTATCGCTGATATCTTCCATAGTATCTTCAGCGCTCGCCACAGTTTCTGCCATGACCTTACCCGCATCTTCAAACGTATCTCGCCAAACTGAAAGCATTCCTGCAAAAGGATTACCTGCTTCCAGCTGCTGGCCGTGGGATTTTTCGCTGCGAAATTCGGATTGACTAGCTAAACGCTGTAACTGTCCACGAGATAATTCACCCAATCGATCAAAATATTCCCGCGTCGATCGTCCAATCTCGGTCTGTATTTCAATCATCGCTGACATAATTTGTTGATGGCATTGCATCGCCTTATCTGGACGACACACCACCGATTCCTGCAATTCAACCATGCGTGACTGATCACGCATATCGACTGCGACACTTCCGAACTTGCGTTGAGCATCGAGCATCTGGTGCGCTACGTCCAGCAGAGCGTGATCGATCTTCTCGAATCCGGAAAAAATAGCATTCGCTAGTTCCGTTGATGCGTTGAGTTGATGCTTGGCCAGATCAACCAATGAATTGTGCTGCTGAGTGTTTGGCATCGTTGTGCTCCTTAATTTCAATAGGAAGTAAGCGCCGGCCAGCACTTAATCGAACTGGCCGACGAGCTTCGATGCTGAGACACCCAGATTCAGCCGCTTTGCGTAGGATCAAAGCATGCGCCGAGGGTATAATATGGCCCGGCAAGGCTTGGCATTGCCCCGAACGCTCCGCCACTGGTGCCGACGGTTGTTTAAACACCGGGACTGTATGTCAAAGAACCAAACCAGGAAGCCCCTGGAAATAAAAATTTCTACGGTGGTCGCTGTTGCTGCCCTGTTGGCCGACACCGACCCAGCGAAATTGTCTTCAGCACTTTCACAAATCACTGGCGGAACTCCTGACTACTTTGAAGATGAGTTCACGCTACTCGATTTCAGCGCACTCAGCGCAATACCTGCACCGGGCACGATCAATTGGCCCGCATTAATTTCAACGTTCAAAGAACACCGACTGCATCCAGTGGCGGTGCGTAATGCGCCTCCCTCGCTGGAAGAGGAAATACGTCGTCATGGACTCAGCATTGATGTGGTCGATCAATCGAAACAATTTGAATTAACACCGCCACCCTCACCAGAGCTTCCCGCTGCGATTATTCCCGAACCTGTTGCACCTGCAGCGCCGGCAATAGCAAGCACAGCGAATACGATGGTGGTAGACACGCCTGTACGTGCTGGTCAACGTGTGTATGCTCGCGGTGCCGATCTGGTGATCATGGCCGTGGTAAATCCGGGCGCTGAGGTAATCGCCGATGGCAGCATTCATGTTTATGCACCTTTGCGTGGTCGCGCACTGGCGGGCGCTTCAGGCAATAGCGACGCTCGAATTTTCTCGCTATCGATGGAAGCTGAGTTGGTATCGATCGCTGGCGTGTATCGCACCTTTGACGAAGGTTGGTCGACAACCCTAGCCGGAAAACCCGCTCAGATTCGGCTCAACAACGATAGTTTGGACATTACCGCGATATCGCTGAAATAATTTTTAATTTATTTGATCAATGTAAAAAAATTTGATGTACTACGATTTTTATAGCCAGCGCGACTGTGCATGGTTAAATTAAGTAAATGGAGACCTTAAAATGAAGGTCCGTGTAAAAAATTCCTGAATTCATGTAATCAATGCTTCTGCAGACAAGGAGTTTTCCGTGGCAAAAATTATCGTCGTAACGTCGGGTAAAGGTGGCGTAGGCAAGACCACTTCCAGCGCCAGTTTTTCATCCGGCCTCGCATTGTTGGGCTACAAGACAGCCGTCATCGATTTTGACGTTGGTCTTCGTAATCTCGATCTGATCATGGGGTGTGAGCGCCGCGTAGTGTATGACATGATTAACGTCATTAACCGCGAAGCTAGCTTGACCCAAGCCCTGATTAAAGACAAGCATTGCGACAATCTCTATGTACTTCCCGCCTCCCAGACGCGCGACAAAGACGCGCTCAGCGAAGAAGGTGTAGAACGTATCTTGAATGAGTTGAAAGAAATGGGCTTCGACTACATCGTGTGCGACTCACCCGCAGGTATTGAACGCGGCGCCGTGATGGCACTAACCTTTGCCGATGAAGCGATTATTGTGACCAATCCAGAAGTCTCGTCAGTGCGTGACTCCGATCGCATACTGGGCATTATCCAAGCTAAGTCACGTCGCGCGCAAACCGGTGATGAGCCTGTGAAAGAACATCTGCTGATTACTCGCTACGTACCCAAACGCGTCGAAGCCGGTGAGATGCTCTCGTACGGCGATGTTCAAGAAATTCTTCGCATCCCATTGATAGGCATCATTCCCGAATCAGAATCGGTTTTGCATGCATCTAACCAAGGTAATCCTGCGATTCACGTAGAAGGCAGCGACGTCTCAGAAGCCTATAAAGATGTAGTTGCGCGCTTCCTGGGTGAAGATAAACCCATACGCTTTGCGGATTACGAAAAGCCGAGCATTCTGTCACGGATTTTTGGAGGCAAGTGATATGTCACTCCTATCGTTTCTCTTCAATAAAGAAAACAAATCTGCCAGCACGGCTAAAGAGCGCTTGCAGATCATTATTGCCCGCGAGCGGACTATTCATAACGGTCCCGATTTCATGCCCGCATTACATCAAGAACTGCTTGCTGTCATTTCCAAGTATGTGCAAGTTAATCCAGAAGACATCAAAATCTCTCTGGACCGTCAAGGTAATTTGGAAGTTCTCGATGTAAATGTCGTCTTACCGGATGTCACGGCATCCAGCTAACAGCGCTGTATCACCCTTACTGCATGGTGTGGATTTTACGTCTGCACCACGTAAGGCCAAAGGCATCACGATTGCGTCAGGCCAGCTGATTCACGATGCCTTTGAGCTGCAGCAATTGCAGACATTTCATAACTTCTCTGACTTTCAGCAATGGCTGCAAAACCCGGGGCCTTGGGTAGCTGGTTTTGATTTTCCATTTTCACTCCCGCGTGAACTGATTACTCTGCTTAACTGGCCCGCTGAATGGCCTGCACTCATACAGCATTACGCTTCTCTCTCGCGCGAAGAAATTCGTAATACCTTCAAGGCAGTTTGCGATAGCCGTGCTGTTGGTAATAAATTTATCCATCGTCAGGGCGATAGCGCTGCAGGCTCATCGTCATCAATGAAGTGGGTCAACCCACCGGTAGCCTATATGCTGCATGCGGGTGCGCCCTTGTTATTACAAGCGGGGGTCACTATCCCTTGCATGCACTCGGGCGACTCTCAACGAGTCGCACTCGAAGCTTATCCCGGCATGGTGGCGCGTTCGATTACGCGCGATTCCTACAAAAGCGATACGCCTGCTATGCAAACACCCGAGCGTCGCGCAGCACGACTGAGCATTATCAACGCCTTAGAAAAAGCTGAGCATCCCTTTGAAATCATGCTACAAGCTGGCAAATTTAGACAACAGCTATTAAACGATGGCAGCGGTGATTTATTGGATGCTGTCTTGTGCGCTGTGTTGGCCGCTTGGGGCTGGCAGCGGCGCGATGCCAACTATGGCCTACCCGAACATGATGCCTTGGAAGGTTGGATCGTCGGCGCGTGATTCAACGTTTACGAACTCATCGCCTGCAACCGCCTCTGTGCAAATGCTGCATACCAGTGCAATGAATCAGGATTACTCATCGCATCGGGATTCGCAATTTTCTCTATCGGAGTACCAAGTAAAAGTTTTTTGATGGGTAGCTCCATCTTTTTTCCCGTTAATGTACGAGGAATTTCAGGAACCAGAAAAATTTCATTCGGCAGATGGCGTGCTGATAATTGCGTGCGTATTTTTTCGCGTAAGCGATGCTCGATATTATTGTCTAGCGCCTGCCCTTCACGCAAAACAACAAACAGTGGCATGTACGATTCGCGGCCTAAATATTCTAGGTCAACCACCATACTGTCTAAGACTTCAGGTAAGTCTTCAACGACACGATAAATTTCGGCAGTGCCCATACGTATGCCATAGCGATTAATAGTGGCATCCGATCGACCATAGATGATAGCGCCGCCGCGTGGCGTAATACGTATCCAATCGCCGTGTCGCCAGACACCGGGGTAATGATCGAAGTAACTATCGAGATAGCGTTTATTACCGGGATCATTCCAGAAAAATAAAGGCATCGTCGGCATAGGTTGAGTCACGACCAACTCTCCTACTTCATCAATCACCGAATCACCCTGATCATTAAACGCATGCACCGCAATACCTAGCGAGCGACATTGCATTTCACCCGCATAAATAGGCAGTACTGGACACGCACCGACGAACGAAGCCACCACATCAGTACCACCGCTAATTGATGCCAGCATAAGGTCTGCATGCACCTGCTGATAAATCCAATGAAAAGCTTCATCTGCCAGCGGTGAGCCGGTAGAGCCTAGGCTACGTAATCGACTCAAATCAGCAATCTTGGCCGGTTCGATACCGGCTTTCATGCAGTTGGCGTAAAAGGCCGCACCCACTCCCATAAAGGTGAGCTGCATGTCTTCTGCAAAACGCCACAAACGACTCATATCGGGATAACCCGGATTGCCGTCGTAAATACAAATCGTCGATCCCACTAAGAGTGCTGTGATCTGCGCATTCCACATCACCCAGCCGGTGGTGGTGAACCACAAAAATCGATCGTTTTCGCCTAAATCAAGTGCTAAGGCATTACCCTTAACGGCTTCGACTAAGCTTCCTCCATGTCCATGGACAATCGGCTTGGGCATGCCGGTAGTGCCTGATGAATAAAGAATCCATAATGGATGATCAGATGGCACTTGCTCGAAAACCATAGGCGATGCGTTAGCCGCCGGATGCGAAAATAATTCTTCCCACAACATCGCGCCATCGAGTTGTGTGGCTTCATTAAGATAAGGAAAAAGAACCGTGTGCTGCAGCGTTTTAAGCTCATCCTTGAGCGTAGCAACCACACCCATGCGATCAAACTCTTTGCCGCCATAACGATAACCATCAACGGCGATCAGTACCTTAGGTTCGATCTGTAAAAATCGATCCAATACACTCGACGTACCCATGTCTGGCGAACACGATGACCAAATTGCACCGACACTGGCACACGCAAAAAATGCCACCACCGCTTCAGGTGTATTTGGAAGATACGCTGCTACTCGATCACCGGGCTGCACTCCCAAAGCGCGTAGCGTATTTGAAACTACAGTGACTTGTTCACGTAGCTGCTGCCATGACAAACTGGTGCGCGCACGCGTTTCAGATTCGGCAATCACTGCCGGTTTGTCGCCGCTGCCTTGATCGACATTAAATCGAAACAACTGCTCGGCAAAATTCAACCGAGCACCTTCAAACCATACTGCACCCGGCATAGCGCGATTCGCCAGCACTTGCTTATAAGGTACCGAGCAAGGGATATCAAAATAATCCCAGATCGAGGCCCAGAATTCATCGATATTCTCGACTGACCACTGCCATAGTTCGTTGTAATCAGCAAAATGCTTATCTTGCCTGGCCAGCCACTCTTGATAATGAGTCAAACGACTACGCGCAATGCGCTCGGGACTGGGCGTCCACAAGAGTGGATGCGGGTCTGCCATGCTCATCTCCGTTTATTTTTATTCATTGACGGTGAATGATAAAGCAAAGACCCGCACCCAGTACCAACTCAATACGGGCTACGAAAAAGCTGAATAATTTTTCTCAGTGCAGCCTATCTCCCTGCTCTTCAGTTGATTCAGCGTTAGTTTTTTTACTCTCGCGACTTGACGCTTCAGTTGGCTGTAAATCCAGTTGATTTTCGGAGAGTGATTGACTGGCAGCATCTCTCGCCTCAGATAACGCCGCGCGGTCGCGCGTTAGTCGGTATAAAACAGCGAGTCCTGCGCTGACTGCGCAGACAACCGATACCGTATCAACGACAGACCAACCCGCGCGACGGATCGCGCTGTCGACCGAGCGTATCTCGAGATTGTGCTGCACCGCCTCGACACCGGGTATCGCTTCTACCATTTCGAGCAGACGCGATTCTTCTTCCGCATTGATATTACCAGACAGGCTGATCGTTCCCTGGCGAGCACTGATGTGCACATCATCGAACTGAGGAATTTCGCGACCAAGGCGCGATCGAACGCGTGCTTCTAAGACATGGTCATCAATCGGCTTCAGAGATTTGGGCGCCATGATGCGTCGCGCTTGCGCCTGCAAGCCAAGTAATCGGTTATGAGCATCTCTGACAAATCTATCCATTAATTTGGATGTTTTGTGAGTCGCGTTACTCATCTTGTCTTGCAACTGCGATCTGCGCCGACTTCCCTGAGAGGGATCAACCACAAACATAGCCAAGGCTCCCACTGCCAGACCTCCCAGCAGGAATAACCAGGAATATTCTTCGCGCCGATTCTGATAGTCCATTTTTTTCTCCTCATCGAATTACTTCAACAGCGCCAGACAGCGTCTGGCCTTCGCTTCTTTGACACCCGCGCTCTCCGAAAGCTCAATCTTTCTTGAGAGTAAAATTCGCCAATATCGTTCGAAAGCCGGATTGAACTTCCTTTCACCGGCCAATTCGAAATGAATAAGACACGTGAATGGTCGTTAAATGAGAAAAATCACCCAATTCCTCTTGGTGCTGTCGCTCTGTTTGACGGTGCTCACGCTCCCACCAGCGACTGCGCAAAATCAGACTTGTCTCAAACATTTTGTGGATGGCAAAGCGCCTGTCTTTATCCGGGCTAGCTTGCAGACTCACACGGTGGCTCTGTGCTACGAAGCATTTGCCGTGATGCACTCAGGCGTTTCACGCACGCCTTTGTGGTCGGCCGAACATCTAACTCGAACCAGCCTCGTACAAGCGCGTGAAATCAAACGCAAAGATGCATTCCATGCGGATGAAAATATCCCGTCGGTTCAGCGTGCTGAACTTTCAGACTATGCACACTCGGGCTATGACCGCGGTCACATGTCGCCCGCCGCCGATATGCCGTCAGAAGAATCGCAACATCAAAGTTTTTCCCTGGCGAATATCGTTCCACAAGACAGAGAACACAATCAAATACTCTGGTCTGCTATCGAAGGATCTACCCGGCATCTGGTGAATCAACGCGGTGAGTTATTTGTTATTACCGGGCCGGCTTTTGAAGGCGATCGCATTGCCCGTATTAATGGACGAGTGTTTATACCGACGCATATTTTTAAAGCAGTCTACGATCCAATAAAAAAAGAAGGTGCGGCTTGGCTGTCACCTAATATGGCGGGTAATGAGTACGAAGTTGTTTCATTGGCAGAGCTTGAAAAACGGATTGGCATTACACTTTTTCCAACCGTGCCCGCCGATATAAAATCAAAGCGCATCAACCTGCCGGAACCACGTATTCGCTCGCGAAATAAATAATGGGAGATGAGCATGACTGACATGGAGCCATTTAAAAATGAAACCGAATCCATCACCCTCGGTCAGCTCACTGTTGAAAATCGGCTGGATCAGGTTGAGATATATGGTTCACTGTCGATTACCCGCGATCAAACCGGTCTGGCCTTAGCATTAAAATTAAAATCCGTGCTTGACGCAGCGATTGATCATCTACAACACGCCAGTAATCTGCCGACACACATCACCTTTCAACCGACGGACAAGATAGACAATCCCTTTAAATAGCCCTAATGCGTAATCGGCAATGAGTAATCCGCACTAGGCCACGGCCTTTTCCCCTTAATATTGTAGGGAACCCCGCGTTCCTGATGAAAGCCCGTAACCAACGCGCTATCGGTAACACTGGCATACTCTAGCCCTGAATTTCACCTGCACGCATGGCATGACCCCCACACCTAAACATTTGCGCACCTATCCGCCGTATCGGCCGGGCTTAAAGCCCGCGCCTATGCTGCCAATGTCGCGCGCCGAAATGAATCAACTGGGTTGGGATAGTTGCGACATCATCATCGTGA
>CANGJE010000088.1 GCA_947454305.1 Oxalobacteraceae bacterium | reverse complement strand
ATTTCTCGCGGCCGAACAGGCCAGCGGGGCGAATCAATAAAACAATCGCCATGATGATGAAAACTACCGTCGCGGAAAGCTCGGGATAGAACACTTTGGTCAGGCCTTCAATCACACCGAGCCCTAGTCCGGTCAGAATTGATCCGAGTATCGAGCCCATGCCGCCAATCACCACCACCGCAAAAACTACGATGATTAAATTGGATCCCATCAAAGGCGATACTTGCAAAACAGGTGCCGCCAGCACACCCGCAAAACCGGCAAGTGCCACACCAAATCCATACGTGAGTGTGACCATCAACGGCACATTGATACCAAACGCTTCGACCATTTTTGGATTTTCAGTACCCGCACGCAGATACGCACCCAGACGCGTTTTTTCGATCACGAACCACGTCATCAAACACACTACGATCGATGCGAAGACAACCCATGCACGGTAATTCGGCAAAATCATGAAACCTAAATCCGTTGCACCCGCGAGTTGGGATGGCACTGAAAAAGGCTGACCGGACACACCATAGAAAGAGCGGAATATTCCCTCTAACATCAGCGTGATGCCAAACGTAAGTAGCAAACCGTACAAATGATCTAAACGATAGAGCCATTGCAGCATCGTTTTTTCGATGATGATGCCGAATAGTCCTACCAATAGCGGAGCTACGATCAGCATCACCCAATAGTTAATCCCGAAATAGTTCAGACCCATCCACGCCAGAAACGCACCCATCATGTACAAGGCGCCGTGAGCAAAGTTAATCACATTGAGCAAACCAAAAATCACCGCAAGGCCCAGCGATAGCATCGCGTAAAACGAGCCGTTAACCAAACCTAGCAGTAATTGCCCCAATAGGGCCGACATAGGAATACCGAAAAGTTCCATGTTAGACCCCCAACAATTCGTTTAGCACTGCTGTTTTACTACTGAGTTCAGCGGCAGCGAACTGTTCGACAATTTGCCCATGCTCCATCACATAAAATCGATCGGCTAACGGTGCGGCAAATCGGAAATTCTGCTCAACCATCACTATCGTGTACCCCTGTGATTTAAGCGACAAGATCATGCGCGCCAGTGCTTGCACGATCACCGGCGCTAGGCCTTCGGAAATTTCATCTAACAACAAAAGCTTGGCACCCGTACGCAAAATACGTGCAACCGCCAGCATCTGTTGTTCTCCTCCAGACAACCGTGTGCCTTGACTATGTCGACGCTCAGACAGATTCGGAAACATCTCATAAATCTGTTCAACCGTCATACCGCCTTGCTTCAAGGTCGGCGGTAACATTAAATTTTCTTCGGCTGACAGCGATGAAAAAATCGCGCGCTCTTCGGGGCAATAACCTATCCCTAAGTGCGCAATACGATGGGTAGCCATCGTGATGGCTTCAACACCATTAATTTTTACTGAGCCTTCACGACGACCTGTCAAACCTAAAATGGCGCGCAGCGTCGTTGTACGACCCGCACCATTACGACCCAGCAGAGTAACGACTTCACCCTGCTCAACCGAAAAATTCACATCGTGAAGAATGTGCGATTCGCCGTACCACGCCTGCAGATGCTTGATTTCCAGTGCCTTAGTCATTAGTGCGCTCCTTCCAATACCGTCGCACTACCCATGTAGGCTTCGAGCACCTGAGGATTTTGTGACACTGACTGGTAATCACCTTCAGCCAGAATAGCGCCACGCTGCAGTACTGAAATGCGATCACAAATATCTGCCACTACATTCATGTTGTGCTCAACCATCAAGATGGTGCGACCTTGCGATACTTTTTTAATTAGTGCCGTGACACGTTTTACATCTTCATGGCCCATGCCTTGGGTCGGCTCATCTAGCAACATCAGTTCCGGCTCCATCGCTAGTGTCGTGGCGATTTCAAGCGCGCGCTTACGGCCATACGGCAAATCCACCGTGATGCTGTCAGCAAACTCTTCAAGTCCGACTTCGGCCAGCAATTGCATCGCCCTATCATTTAATTGATTCAGCGTTGCTTCGCTTTTCCAGAAATGAAATGACGTTCCCATGTTGCGCTGCAAACCAATGCGCACATTTTCCAACACGCTTAGATGGGGAAAGACCGCTGAAATCTGAAACGACCGAATGATGCCCATGCGTGCAATCTGAGCAGACGCTAGCGCCGTAATATCCTGACCGTTGAACAGTATCTGCCCCGATGAGGGGATGAGAAATTTCGTGAGTAGGTTAAAACACGTGGTCTTACCCGCACCGTTGGGGCCGATCAGGGCGTGTATATGACCGCGCTGAACTTGAAGATTGACCTGATTGACTGCAATAAATCCTTTGAATTCACGCGTTAAATTTCGGGTTTCAAGAATGATGTCCGGCATTCGTGCTCCTGGGGGGGTTGTTCAGCGGATGAATATGCGGCGCGATAACCGGGAGGGACTGTCTGGACCATGGCCACAAACATCACCTCCTAAGCAGATATCCATCGTACTTACTGGGATTATTTTTATTATTTGATAACTAATGATGGTGTGATGACAAAAATTTCTATCCGAAGCCAGAAGTTATTCTATTTCCGGAAAATCACAAAATGAATTCTTCATATACTAAGCATGCCCTTGGAAGACCAAACCCCAAGCCGAATGACCGCACCTTGAGAACACCACCTTAAGCCGGCGACAACGCCAAAACCCTCATCCACACGACTCCGAGAAATTTGCTCTGGTTTGAGCTACCGCTAGGCGGTGAAGCGGATACAATAAGTTATTACCTAATTATTTGGAGACCGGCAATGGCCTCTCTTTTTGACGATATCGGCAACATGATCAGCATGGCCATTACGCCCGCATTATTGCTGCTAGGCGTAATGATCCAGATGCGCGTGCTCAACAATCGTCTAGACCGTATCAGCGATCGCTCAGAAATTTTGGAGGAGCGTTTATCCAGCGGCACAGGTTTGCGTCCAGCGCTGGTTCATGAACTATCCGTACTGCACCGTCGGGAAACAGCGATTCATCGCGCGTTTGGTTTATCGACTGGTTGCATGATTCTGATCTGCTCCATCGTCGTGACCTTGTTTGTTGACGATTCCATGAATCTGAAACTCGACTCACTGATAGCATTCGCTTTTGTAGCGACTATGCTGCTGCTGGTGGGAAGCTTTAGCTTACTCATGCACGAAATTTTCATTGCAAGCCATTCGTTGCCTGCAACCACCCTGCATCGTCGTCAGCCTGAAGGCCAAAATTAATTGAGGTTGTTTCAGGCTGGCAGCCAATAGCGCGACGACATTTCCTCCAACCCCAAATCAAGCAAAACTTTTTGCAGGCGCTGCGATCCTCGTTGGCGTGGTAAGTCTTTGTAGGTCGCGATAATTAACTCGTTTTTCATCGAGTGCTCCCAACCCACGAGTTCAGTCACATTCACTTGATAGCCGTGTGCTTCTAACTGCAAACAGCGCAGCACATTCGTTATATGACTACCAAACTCACGGGTATGAATGGGATGACGCCATATTTCTGTCAGCGCATCGCGAGCCAATGATTGAGATTTTAATTTTCTTAAGACACCTGCCAACTCGGCCTGACAACAAGGCACCAACACAATATAGCGAGCTTTTTTTTTTAAGGCAAAGCTAATCGCATCATCCGTCGCTGTATCGCAGGCATGTAACGCCGTCACAATATCAACTGTCTCAGGCAAGGCTGTTGACGTAATCGATTCAGCGACCGACAGCTGGAGAAAAGACATACGATCAAACGCCAAATTTTTGGCTAGCGTCTTTGCGCGATCAACTAATTCGGGGCGAGTCTCAATACTGTAAATATGTGAGTCATCATTGCGCTGCTTAAAAAATAAATCATAGAGCATGAAACCCAGATACGATTTTCCAGCACCATGATCGACCAAAGAAAGTGCATGTCCATCTTCTGCCAATTGCTTTAAGAGTGGTTCTATGAATTGGAGCAAGTGATAAACCTGCTTGAGCTTGCGGCGGCTATCCTGATTCATTTTCCCGTCACGGGTCAGAATATGCAAAGCCTTGAGCAACTCTATAGATTGATCGGGTCGAATTTCGAGTTCAGGCATGAACGGCCGTGATGAGGAAATAAAAGAGCATGGTAAACCAAGAAGGATTTAAGGGATGAATCTAGTAAATCATTGGGTTACGTTTTAATTGCGTTTGTCGACAATGCGGCGAGCTTTACCTATCAAGGTCCGCTCAACGCCATTCGGCGGCAGCACAGTCACTTTGCATGAGATGCCAATCAGTGATTTAATCAAGTGCTCTAGCGATGTGCCGCCACGAATACCATCCCCATGTCTTACATCTTCGCGGGTTTCGACTAATACCTCTAACTGATCTAAGTGCATTTCACGCGTCAGCACCAACTGATAATGTGGCGCGAGTGATGCCTGCTGCAGCAATAATTCTTCGATTTGCGATGGAAATACATTCACGCCGCGAATAATCATCATGTCATCTGTGCGCCCGAGAATTTTTCCCATCCGTCGCATACTGCGCGCCGTTGGCGGCAAAAGCCAAGTCAAGTCGCGAGTACGATATCGAATGACAGGCATCGCTTGTTTAGTCAACGAGGTAAATACCAACTCACCAGGCTGACCATCGGCAACCACCTCACCCGTGACGGGATTAATTATCTCGGGATAAAAATGATCTTCCCAAATCACCGGACCATCTTTGGTCTCGATACATTCATTCGCTACCCCTGGACCCATCACTTCAGATAAGCCATAAATGTCGACTGCATCAAGACCAGCGCGCTGCTCAATTTCAAGCCGCATAGACTCGGTCCATGGCTCGGCTCCGAAAATACCTATACGCAAAGAAGAAGCGGCAGGGTCTAATCCTTGCCGTTCAAATTCTTCAATCAAGTTCAACATATATGACGGCGTGACCATGATGATGTCAGGGCGGAAGTCATTAATCAGCTGCACTTGCTTTTCTGTCTGACCACCCGACATAGGAATCACCGTGCAACCTAACTTCTCTGCACCATAGTGCGCGCCTAAGCCGCCCGTAAACAAACCATAGCCATAGGCCACATGCACGATATCACCGGCGCGACCACCTGATGCACGTATCGAGCGCGCCACCAATGAGGCCCACGTATCAATATCTTCTTGGGTGTAACCTACCACTGTCGGTTTACCCGTGGTGCCTGAAGAAGCGTGAATACGCACAACCTGTTCGCGTGGCACAGCAAACATACCGAACGGATAGTTGGCACGTAAATCAGCTTTGGTCGTAAAAGGGAATTTTGAAAGATCAGATAAAGTTTTCAGATCATCAGGTTGAATTCCCTGATCATCAAAACTTTTTCGGTAATGCGGCACATTCGTGTAGGCGTGCTGCAGGGTCGCTTTCAGTCGCTGAAGCTGCAGCGCCTGCAATTCATCTTGACTCGCTTTTTCTATCGGCTCGAGTTCTGAATAATTTGTCTGGGCGGACATCCCTGATCTCCTCGTTTTTTATGCGCTCTGTATGACTGATCCTGAGATCTGGTGGGATTTGCCACGCATCAGCGCTATTTTTTTTCCATCCGCATTCGTGACCACAACGTCGTACACACCGGTTTTGCCACTACGTGCTTGTTCGGTCGCATGCGCTTGAAGGACTTCACCTTCGAAGGCAGGCGCTAGAAATTCAATCGTACAACCCGCTGCCACTGTCTGAAGGTTATAGCTATTACAGGCAAAGGCAAATGTTGAATCCGCCAAGGTAAAAATAAAACCACCGTGACACGTAGCATGGCCATTCAGCATATCAGGACGCACTTGCATTTGCATACACGCAGATCCAGGACCGACATCGATTAACTGTATACCTAAGGCTTGAGTCGCATTATCGCGAGCATACATGTGCTCAGCGCTTGCCTGAGCTAAAGCCTTAGGGTCGGTAGGCAGAGTAGTGTTCATTTAGCTGTCCTGATCAAAATCGAGCACGAGTTTTTCCGTCATGGGAAATGCCTGGCAGCTTAATACAAAACCGCGTGCCACCTCATAATCTTCGAGTGCGTAGTTAGCATCAATATCGACTTGACCTTCAATCAGCTTGCAACGGCAACTAGCGCAAATTCCACCTTTACAAGCATAGCGAAGATCAATACCTTGCTCTAAGCCCGCGTCTAATACCGATTGTTGATCACGTCTCATCGTGAAACTTTGGTGATTCCCATCGACAATGACAGTAACTTCACACACCTCAGCAGAAACCGATGGGCCAACCGAACGCTTGCGCGTTGTCTGCGCACCTTCCACCCCAAATAATTCCATATGTATATGATCGCTAGGCATACCAAATGATTTCAAGCACTCTAATACCTGCATCATCATGGTCTGTGGGCCGCAAATAAATGCATGATCCACATCAGCTAAAGAAATCCATTGCGCTGCTAATTGATTAAATTTTTCTGCATCAATGCGACCATTAAATAAATCGATATCTTGCTTTTCACGGCTCAACACATGAATCACCGACAATCTTTCAAGGAATTGATCTTTAAGAGTAGCGATGTCATCTCTCAACATAACGGTTGATGATGCGCGATTTCCGTAGACGAGCGCAAAACTACTTTGTGGCTCGGCTAGTAAAGTACTTTTAATAATTGAGAAAATCGGAGTAATTCCGCTGCCGGCAGCCACCGCCAGATAACGACGTTGACTAGCCACATCGAAATGCAAATGAAAATTACCCGACGGGGGCATCACATCAATCACGCTACCTACCTCTAGTGAACTGGTAGCCCATGTTGAAAATACGCCGTCACTGACTTTTTTTATTGCGATGCGTAGCTCATCGTCTTGTACTGCCGAACAAATGGAATACGAGCGACGCACTTCCTCACCTTGGATCTGCGCACGCAATGTCAGATGCTGCCCCGGCTGATAAATAAACTCAGAGGCTAATGATGCTGGAATCTCAAAAGTAATCAGCACGGCGTCGCGCGTATCTCGATGTAGTGCTGAAATTTTTAAAGGATGAAAATGTGACATGCGCTCAAGGGATGAAAAATTAATCGCTCAGTGTGGCTTGAAATAATCAAAAGGCTCTAGACAATCATTGCATCGATACAGAGCCTTGCAAGCCGTCGAACCGAATTGACTTAATAAACGAGTATGCGATGAACCGCATTGCGGACACTCGATATCTGGCAGCGTGTGATTGCTCAATCCTGAGATATCAATGGATGATTGTTCTGATGATACGCAGTGCGCTGGTGGTGCAATACCAAAGGCTTTGAGTTTTTCTCTGCCAGCAGCAGTCATCCAATCCGTGGTCCATGCTGGCGACAACTGCGTTCGAATACTAATTTTCTCCACACCCAACGACTGCAGCGCTTGCTCGATACTCTCTGCAATCACCTGTGTCGCAGGACAGCCAGAATACGTGGGCGTGATAATTACTTCACACGTTTCATCCTCTTGCCATCTCAGTTCACGCACAATACCTAAATCGACCACAGAAACTGCCGGAATCTCGGGATCACTCACCGTCGACAGGCATTGCCACAACTGTTCTGAGGTGAACGTCACCATGCAGCACCCGGGTAGGCACGCTGAAGGAATTGCATCTCTGCGAGCAAATAACCAAGATGCTCGGTATGGCGACCTTGCTTACCGCCCTGCTGCATCCACGCGTCTTTGGACGGCATAGTCAAGGTAGCCTTAGAAAAAATACCTTGTATCGTCGTGAACCATTCTTCTTTCAGACTCGAGGGCAGCGGCGCGATTTGACGATCAGCGATGGCTTTATCCAACTCATCATCAATGAAGCATTCACCGGAATACATCCACAGATCATCGACAGAGCGCTGAATGCGCGCATGACTTTCATCGCTACCGTCACCTAATCGAATCACTAGATCGCTGCTACGTCGCAAATGATAAGAAACTTCTTTAAGGGATTTTTCTGCTATCTGCGCGATATGCAAATCGGAAGAATGTAACAACGATCGCAACCACAGCGCGTGCCAAACATCGAAATACAGCTGACGCACCAAGGTATCGCCATAATCGCCATTCGGCTGCTCAACTAACACGACATTTCGAAAATCATGGGCATCACGCAAAAATGCCAAATCATCCTCATCACGATCGTTACCTTCAATGGTGGCCGCGTACGATAACCACAAGGTTGACTGCCCCAGTAAATCCAGCGCGATATTCGTTAACGCCATATCTTCTTCAAGCGCCGGACCTTTGCCGCACCACTCAGACAAACGCTGTGATAACACCAACGTGTTATCACCAGCACGCAGGCACCAGTTAAATTTTTCGGTATCCATCATGTCAAAAAATTAGAGATTGCCTACTTCAGGGGGAATAGCAAAAAAAGTCGGATGCCGATAAATTTTGCTAGCAGACGGATCGAAAAATTCTCCGCGATCTTCCGGGCTACTCGCCACAATCACGCTGGCAGGTACAACCCATATCGATACACCTTCATTACGGCGGGTATACACATCGCGCGCATTATTTAACGCCATCTCAGCATCCGGCGCATGCAAACTCCCCACATGCTTATGCGATAGCCCGTGCTGACTTCGTATAAAAATTTCCCACAATGGCCATTCTTTACTCATCACTATCCCCTGTGTGCCGATCACGCTGCCTTGGATTTGGCTGTCTGTTTTTCTGCGTGTGCATTCAAACCATCACGAAACCAAGCACCGTCATCCCATGCCTTGCGACGAGTTTGAATGCGATCACGATTGCATGGGCCATTACCTTTTAAAACACTGTAAAACTCAGACCAATCAATCGCACCAAAATCATACTGACCGCGTTCTTCATTCCAGCGTAAATCCGGATCAGGAATACTCAAGCCCAAAAACTCGGCTTGAGGCACGGTCTGGTCGACCATTCGCTGACGAAGTTCATCATTAGAAAATAATTTAATCTTCCAACGCGCTGACTGAGCGCTATTCACTGATTCTGTATCGGGCGGGCCAAACATCATCAGCGCAGGCCACCACCAACGATTCAATGCTTCCTGAGCCATCTGTTTTTGTTCAGGTGTTCCGCGACATAAAGCCATCACCACATCAAATCCCTGACGGGCATGAAACGCTTCTTCTTTACAGATGCGCACCATCGCACGCGCATAGGGGCCATACGAGCAACGACATAAAGGAATTTGATTGATGATGGCAGCACCATCAACCAACCAACCAATCATGCCAATATCAGCCCAACTCAAGGTAGGGTAATTAAAAATGCTGGAGTACTTTGCTTTGCCAGACAACAGATCGAGCGTCATCTGATCACGCGACACGCCCAAGGTTTCAGCGGCGCTGTAAAGATAGAGACCGTGTCCTGCTTCGTCTTGAATTTTCGCTAAGAGGATGGTCTTGCGTTTAAGTGTAGGCGCTCGCGTCACCCAATTCCCTTCCGGAAGCTGACCCACAATCTCGGAATGCGCGTGCTGAGAAATTTGCCGAATTAAGGTTTTACGATAACCCTCCGTCATCCAATCTCGGGGTTCGATTTTGATGTCAGCATCAATCCGCTCCTGAAAGGCCTGCTCTTCAGGACTCAGTTCTTCGACCGCGCGCAAACTAGCGACGCCGGTATCGACCATTTGTGCATACATAGCAGGGGCTCCTTCCCTAGGGATAGCTTAGCCGTTATGATACGCCAAAAGCTAATTTTT
>CANGJE010000087.1 GCA_947454305.1 Oxalobacteraceae bacterium | reverse complement strand
CACGCGCTGAGCAAACAAGAGTGTTCTGAGGGGGCTGACTTCATTCGTAATGCCGCGCTTTCACGCGATAGCGGCATGTCTGAAATTTCATTCATGGAAGTCTTTGATAACGACCTAGCGATGCTGAAGTCGATTCCGGCTTCATTGCGTTGGTTCGTTCAAGATGATGATGACGCCGAGTTTCTGAGAGCCGCTCTGCACGAAGTCTTTCGCAAGCCGAACGCACCTGAACGACACGCTGAGCTCTTTGGCGAAGTTTGCCTTCTGCGCGCAGGCGAATGGCATGGCAAGGGGACGCTGAGAACATAAGCTGTTCAGCTAATCGAGCTAGGGAAATGACCTAGCGATTGATAGCTCAGCTTCAGAGAGCCTTAACGAAGGCGGGTATCTGCAGACACCCGCGAAAGCGTACGCGACCACCGCGTAAGGGCGGACCCGCTAAAGCGTAGTTGGGAAAACGCTTGATGAAACGTCCGATAGCGATTTGTCCTTCAAGTCGAGCCAGGCTCATGCCTGCGCATGCGTGGGTACCGCTCGCAAAGGCTAAGTGGCGATTCGGTGTGCGCGCTATATCGAAAATCTCAGGGTCGTTGAATTGAGATGGGTCACGATTCGCAGCACCAATGCACAAAGTGACTCGCGTTTGCGGTGGCATGGTGAAACCGCCAACTTCGACAGTCTCGGTGGTAATGCGATTGCCGAGTTGATTAGAACTTTCGTAGCGCAGCATTTCTTCAACAGCCGGTTTAATTAAATCGGGTTGGTTGATCAAGCGTTCACGTTGGCTAGTGTATTTAGCTAAGCAAACTAAGCCATTACCAATCAGATTAGTTGTGGTTTCGTGCCCTGCATTGAGTAAAAAAATACAATTGTGAATTAATTCTTTAGCGCTGAGTTTTTCTCCATCGGCTTCACCGAGTATGAGTCGCGTTAGCACATCGATGTCTGGATTACCTGGATGCGCGCGACGGCGCGCGATCAAGTCAGTCAGGTACTCGATAAATTCGGACACAGCGCGATTACCTCGTTCGGCCACATCGTCACTCAAAACAGGTTCAAGCGCGCCTAATATGGCCAACGACCATTCACGTAAGGGACCTCGTTCATCAACGGGCACATCAAGCAAATTGCCGATTACTTCAATCGGTATCGCTGAGGCGAAATCGTCGATCAGATCGATAGAGGGTTTTTCTTTCATACGATCTAGCAGGCTATCGACCAAGCGTATTAATCCTTCTTCCATGCCTGCGATGGCGCGGGGAGTGAGCGCTCCCGAAATTAATTTTCGAACACGTGTGTGTAATGGTGGATCAGAAAAAACCAGACTCGTGGTGTGATGCTCATACAGTGGCGAGTCGCCGTATTTGGGTTTGAATTCTAATTTTTTATCTGAGCTGAAGCTCTTAGGATTTTTGTAGATACTGACTAAATCATCGTAGCGAGTTAAGAAGTAGCTACCGTCGCCCAAGCGTTTTACCGGAGCATGCTCGCGCAAGGCACGATAGATGGGGTAGGGGTTGTCGTGAAATCCGGTGGGTAAATGCGATAGCTCGAAAGTCTCTGCAATCTGCTCAGCGTGGTTCGCGCTCATGGAATTATTCGCTAGGGATGATGCACCGAATTATAGGCTGCGAGTTGAGGCAGCTATCGTTCCGTCGGTAGCAAATAAATTATCAATAAATTAAGTTCACGCATAAAAAAAGACGACCTTTTGGTCGTCCTTTTCTAAAAACCCTTGAAGCAGCCAACCTTGCGGTAAGGCTGCTAACCTGCCGAATTAACGGTTGGCGATGTACATTGTGATTTCGAAACCAAAACGCAGATCAGTTGCTGCTGGTGTAGTCCAGTTCATAGCCATCTCCTAATTGATGTTGATTATTAATTTACTAAGCCAAGGGTTGGTCTAGCGAAGTGAATAATGCCTGTGAGTCGCATTCAAGGCATCTGCGAAACGCTGAATTGCATCTAATGATTTTCATGAACCCGACGGATGCTCTCACACAGACAAAGAATCGGCCTCAGTTGGAAAAGCCTGCTGCTATGATGCGATCCACTCAATGTCTGCAAGTGATTTAAGACACTAAATAGATTTATGTTGCGCTGCATCGAAAAATGACACCTCATTCCGCTCACGAAATTTACCCCTCCGAGGCAGAGCTTTCTGCATCCGGCAGTCGTGTCATGAGCTTGCGCCTGAAGATTAACCTCGTGTTCTCGGCACTGACATTTCTTTTATTTGCCATTCTGATTGTGGTGGAGGTCGTAGCTACCCGCAATAGCGTAGGTGAAGAAATGGAAGCTTCCGGACGAATTGCTACGCAGTTGTTAACGCGGATCAGTAGTTTTTATGCGCACAATGATTTACCGGAATTAGTTAATTTTTTGCGCGATACCGGTCGTGTGCGTGCTAACGATATTCGCCTCTATGATCAGAGCGACCACTTGCTGTATCAATCGCCGCCATCAATTTACAAAGCAGGTCGTAATGCACCTGAGTGGTACGCCGCGCTAGTCGCTCCGCCCGACAATGAGCGTGTGATTCAATTGCCAAATGCTCGGTTGGTTATTCAAACCAATCCAACGCGTGCAGTGCTGGATGGTTGGGATAATTTGCTCGACATATTATTTGCTGAGCTGACCTTATTTTTATTGGCTGATTTGTTGATACTCTGGTTGGTGGGACGCTGGCTTGAGCCTTTAGAAAAAGTGCAGCAAGGTTTGCGCGAGTTGGGTCAGGGAGATCATAAAGTACGTTTACCCCCACTAGCAGGCAAAGAAGCAGGTGAAATGGGTCGTGCATTTAATCGCATGGCTCAGGCAGTAGAAGAAAACATCCAAGTCAGGCAAGCCAGTGCTGAGGCACAGGCCAGACTCGACGCGCAACGAGATTTCACCAAACTGCTGCATGCGCGTATTGAGGAAGAACGCGCCGCCTTAGCGCGTGAGCTGCACGACGAGTTAGGGCAATCATTGACAGCAATACGAAGTATTTCTAAATCCTTGATTCAGCATCCGACTGTGGCAGGTAGCCCGATAGAACAGCATGCAAAAATGTTGTTTGATACCGCAGGCATGACATCGGATGCCATGCACAGAATGATTCCGCGTTTGCGCCCGATCAAACTCGAAGGTATGGGCTTAGTCGATGCTGTGCGTGACTTATTGACGCAGAGCCAACAAAACAATCCGAATTTACGTTTGGATTTAGCCGTTAGTGGTGAGTTGTCGTTTATGGATGATGAGCTTGAATTAACGGCTTACCGTATAGTGCAAGAAGCCGTGACGAATATCATTCGGCATGCACAAGCTAATCGCGCACATGTAACGATTGAGATAAAAGAAGGGCAGCTTCATTTGTCCATTGCCGACAATGGTATCGGTGCTCAAACACTTAAGCGCGATGGTCACTACGGAGTCCGTGGAATGCAAGAGCGAGCAGAGTCCCATGGAGGAATGATTGAGTTCAAACCTTCTAGCGAAGGTGGGTTAGAAGTGCAGGCAATTTTTCCCTTGAAGCAAAGTAGTCAAGAGAGTGGCAAAGAATGAAAACTCCGATCAATGTGATGTTGGTAGATGATCATGCCGTGGTTCGTTTTGGATTCCGCATGCTGCTGGATGCAACGGAAGATATACGCGTGGTTGCCGAGGCCGAGTCCGCTGAGGTGGCCTATCAACTTATACCGACCGCTAAGCCTGATGTCATTGTGATGGATATATCACTCGGCGGCACGATGGGCGTCGAAGCAACCCGACGTATCGTGGCGCGCGACAAGATGGCGCGAGTTTTGGGTTTGTCGTCGCACGAAGACCCTAGCTATGTGCGATATATGTTGAAAGCCGGTGCGCTAGGTTATCTCTCAAAGCGCAGCGCACCCGATGAACTCATGCATGCCATACGCCAGGTTGCTGAAGGACGTATGTATATTGATAGCCAACTCTCGCAACGCATGGCGTTGGAAGAATTCAATGGTGAGAAAAGCCCAATCGAAGTTTTATCTGAGAGAGAATTTGGCGTTTTCATTCAACTTGCCAAAGGATCTTCCGTCAATCAAATTGCTGAAATGCTGAATATTTCACCGCGTACCGTCGGTACTCATTTGTATAACGTCAAACAAAAACTCGGCGTGGCTAATCAAGCAGAGTTAGCGCTGATCGCGGTGCGGCATGGACTGATAGAGCTTTAGGTAAGATGGTGCCTGATTTTTTGAGTGCGGATTAAAAAGACAGCACACCCGCTGCAACCCAATAGCTATTTGGGATACCTTTAGCATTTGCAAACAGCAGTGCTACCGCTAAAGCCCTATCACCATTTTCGTTCTACCAAAATTACCTGTCTTACTAGCAGTTGATCTGATTTTTTGGCGAGAGCTACTGCCTGAAATACGACCACTCTATGATTATTTACTGCACGTGCCAGCTTTTGCAAGCTCTAGTTTCTCTACGGCAGTTTTTCCCTTTTCTTCGGAGATAATTTCTAGATCTGCTCCACCAACAAATACCCCAAATTTTATAAATTGCCGAATAAAATAATTTTTCCCTGCTTCTACCAAAATCGACAATTCATTTGGCGAGAATTCTGATTCAGTGGCTACTACATGTTCTTTTCCTCCAGCGACTTCCGTATAGAAAAAAACCTTGGGTGCTGATTCGCCAATGCATTTTCCATCGACCCAAATATCTTTTTTTAATGCGGCACCTAGAGTGCTGTCACGATAAATATAGAGTCCAGAGTTGCCGTTGCTTGGCGCTGGAAATTTTTTTGCTTTATCTGAAAGCTCGTTGCTTTCCATTTTTACAGATGCACATCCCGTGATTAGCGTTGCTATAAAAAACGAAAGAGCAAATTTTTTCATTATTTTTCCAATAAAATCGAAATATCATTTTTTGATATTTGAGGGTGAGGTAGTTCGCAAGGATTTTTTATTGTAGAACGCTATATCCGCGTCCTGCGAGACACCGACGGATTACCGATCTTTGGTCTGTTTCACCTTGAGCTCCTCCGGCGACAGCGCCTAACACGGCACCTTGTTTAGCGCTAGCCGACTTGTCGTAACGTCTTCCTCCGACTGCCGCAAGCAATGCACTTAATGCGGCACCTGCTGCTGCTCCAGCAACAGCCCCTTCACCTGCTCCGTAAGTTTGTCTTGCATAGTCTTGGCAATCTTTTAAATCAACTTCGTATTTATTAAAGTCGACATTCTTTGTATCTATCATAGGGCGATAATTTGCACCCGTATTGGCACAGCCTGCAGTAAAAATGCTCACAGTTATAAAGGCTGTAATTTTTCGAGAATTCATTTTTATTCCTTTTTCAGAAATTCGTCTTGTGTCTCTAACTTTTGGCAATCAATTGCAACTGTCTTAAGACTTCTAATAACAAGTCTGTCAGCAGCAATTGATTTGATTTAAGTTAATTGCTTCTCCGACTAAAATCCGAACTTCGCGCCTACACTCCAGCCTTTTATGCTGATGCTGCTTTTGTCGTAATAGGACATGTAGTCAGCTACAAGTGAAATGTTCTCGGCGACTTCTACTCCGATGCCTATGCCATAAGACACATCGCCGCCAGACGTTGAAATGGTGGCTCCTGGCCCACTTGCTGTTAGTGATGCTCTGGTAAAGCCAAGTCGACCAAAGAGTTCGACCTTTTCATTAATTTTTATGTAGGGCTTTGCATAGGCTCCAAATGCGTTATTTACTTTTAGCGTGACTACGCCAACGGTTGAACTTCCAAAACCTGCTGCACCCATGACTTCCAGCGCTAGGTTATCTGCGACTTTTCCACCAACAACTAGTCTTCCGATCGTTGGAGTGAGGCTATAACCGGATTCTTCATATGTGAGTTGTCCAAAAGCGCCTTCAACATAATTTGTCTTTTCTTGTGCAAGTGCTGAGCTTCCAATTCCAGCCGCTGCCAAGATAATTGCGTAAGTCCATTTATTATTCATGCTCATTCCCTTTGTTAAATTGGTATCGAGTAACCAAAAGTTGGTTCTAAGAAATGTAACTTTAAAACCGTGGCTTGTAAACCGTGGATTTATAACCGTGGCGCAATAAGATTAAAAAGGCGATAACTCTCGATGTTATGTGGGGGTTGTCAAATGCCTGATTTAAAAAATGAAATTGAGGAGGCGCGTAAAGCGATAAGCAAGAATTTAAAGCGCCTTAGAAAAGAAAAATCACTAGCTCAAGAAAAGTTAGCGTTGGAAGCAGGGGTCGACAGAACTGTGGTCAGCAAAATAGAGCGTGAAGTGGCTAATCCATCCCTTGAAATTCTTATTCGCCTTGCTGTGGCGCTCGATGTGAAAGTTTCTGTTTTGCTAAGCTAGTTGTCTGACTAGCTTAGTTAACCATCCCTAGTTGGCCAATTTGCCCTCAACATTCGGTGTGGGTGCCCAGTAATCCGGTCTAATCCGGTCGCTATTCCGGTTTATAATCCGGTCTAATCCGGTCATTATTCAGGTCTCATGAAAACCGACTCCCTACAAATAAGCTCAGAGCTGTTGATGCTATTGAGTGAAATTGATGAGTTCAAGGGCGCTTGGCGCGCTCTAGGCACGCTAGCGCCTGAACGACTACTGGCACTGCGCCGAGTGGCCACGATTGAAAGCATAGGATCGTCGACTCGGATTGAGGGTAGTCAACTGAGCGACCGCGAAGTTGAACAGCTTCTGTCTAAATTAGAGATCAAAAAATTTGATAGTCGAGATGAGCAGGAAGTGGCTGGTTATGCCGAGACTATGGATACCGTTTTTCATTCCTATGCAGATATCCCGATAACTGAAAACCACCTAAAGCAATTGCATCGAGATCTGCTTCGTTACAGCTATAAAGATGAGCGGCATCGTGGAGACTATAAAAAACTACCCAATAACGTCGTTGCCCTTGATGCTGAGGGCAAAATGATTGGCGTCGTTTTCGAGACAGCCTCACCTTTTGACACTCCGCGCCGAATGAACGAACTCGTAGCCTGGCTAAAGGATGCGAGAGAACTTGGCAAGTTTCATCCGTTATTGATCGTCGCTATATTCATTGTCACTTTTCTTGAGATACATCCCTTTCAAGACGGTAATGGACGCTTATCTCGTATTTTAACGACGCTCTTGCTCTTACAAGCGGGATATATTTATGTCCCATACAGTTCGCTAGAGAGCGTTATTGAGCATAACAAGGAAGCGTATTACGTCGCTCTACGCAAGACTCAACAGTCCCTTAAAAGCGATGCGCCAGACTGGCAACCATGGATGCTTTTTTTTATGCGGGCGATGCAACAACAAAAGCGAAGACTATCCGCCAAAGTCGAAAAAGAAAAAATTGCGTTAGTAACGATGTCTGTATTGGCTATACAAATTCTGGACTACGTTCGTGACCATGGTCGTGTTACTACGCGCGACATGGTGCGTGTTGCGGGAGCTAGCCCGAATACCTTGAAGACCTTGTTTCGTACATTGGTTAGCAAAGGTTTGCTAGTGCGCCACGGCGGCGGTCGCTCGACCTGGTACGGACTTCCCTAAATCCATGTCCGGTATCATAGTGGTTGTAGTGATTAATTTACGACCCGCAGTTAAACCAATAATTCTTATAAAAGGACAGGGGAATGAACTACAAACAAGCCATTACCATCGGCGATCTGCGCAACATCGCGCGCAAAAAACTTCCAAGATCAGTATTCGGGTTCATAGATGGCGCTGCTCACGATGAGCGTACATTGCGAGATAACGAAGCCGATTTAGCAAAGATTCGCTTTGCTCCACGATTCATGGTCGACGTTAGCCAGCGCTCCCAGCAAGTCGAGGTGCTGGGTAATACATTTAATTCACCGATGATTTTGGGGCCTACGGGCATAGCGGGCATACTCTGGCCCGACGGCGATCTGGCGATTGCCCGTGCCACTCAGACTACGGGTGTGGGGTTTTGTCAGTCGACTAATTCGAATTGCAGTATTGAACAACTCGCGACCCGTGCACGTTCTGATTTTTGGTTTCAACTCTATATACAAAAAGATCGCGATTTTTCGCGGTCATTGATGCAGCGCGCCTGGGATGCGGGCTCGCGTGTGCTGGTGCTGACGATAGACTTGCCTCTGCCGGGGCCGCGTGAACGTGATCAGCGCAATGGTTTTACCGTGCCGCCGCGCATAGGCTTAGATAATATTTTTGATTACGCCAGCAAAATCGGCTGGTTGTTACGGCTAGCGAGTGGACCGAAATTCACCTTCGGTAATATCGATAATCCCGACGCACCTGCGCGTAAATTAATGACCTTGGCGCAGTACGTAAGTGCTGCATTTGATCCTTCAGTGACATGGGAAGATCTCGATTGGATACGGCGTGAGTGGCAAGGAAAGCTGGCAGTCAAAGGGATACTGCGCGCTGACGATGCAAAAAGGGCGCAAGCGCACGGCGCCGATGCGGTCATCGTTTCGAATCATGGTGGTCGTCAACTGGATGGCTCTCCCTCAGCAATTGCTGCGTTACCTGCTGTGGTGGATGCCGTCGGTGATAAGACCACCGTGTTAATGGATGGTGGCATTCGTCGCGGTGGCGATATCGTTAAAGCGATGGCAATAGGTGCGCGTGCTTGTCTAGTTGGTCGAGCAGGATTGTATGGCCTGGCTTCGGGCGGGCAGCCAGGAGTCGAGCGCGCGATTGGAATGCTCCAACAGGAGATCGATATTGTGCTGGCATTACTCGGTGTGCCCGACATCACAAAGATTGATCGTAGCGCGTTGTTTGAGGAACGCTAACCAGCCGTTGAACCCACTGTGAAATAATTTCCTTACGGTATAAATTTTATGACGACTATAAGCAAAGTAAGGAGTGCCTCACGACATCAGTTTTGATTCTGCGCAAATAATTAGTTGTGTGGTCGGTCTAGTCTGGGAACTGTTTAGCGTAGGTTAGGTTGGATCAGGGTGAAATCCTTGTGCCAATCTTGCTTAGGCTGGCACTGTCCAAACTAGAGAGATTAAAGCTGAGGCGCGTATGAAGCGTTTACACACCCACTACGACAACTTAAAAGTCGCACAGAACGCGCCTCCAGAAGTTATACGCGCGGCATACAAAACATTAAGTCAAAAATTTCATCCCGATCGTCACGGTGGTGATTTGCGTTCTACAAAAACATTCCAACTGATTACCGCCGCGTATGACGTGCTGTCTGATCCGCAGCGCCGTCGTCAGCATGATGAATGGATAGCACGGACAGAGCGACGTTTGGATAGAGAGGCAATGGCAGCTCTCGCGGCGCGTGAACAACGACCCTGGAACGGAAAAGAACGACGCGCTCGTTCGTGGCCATCGATCAAAGCATCAATGCCACCTGTAGCTACTGCAGCTATTTCTGGCAAATTAAAAATCCCAGCCAGAACCTTAGCGTTGTGGACCGCGATGGTGATTTCAACTCTCATGCTGCTAATGCTGTATCAGTATTAACGCTGTTCTCTGCTCTTGGGTTGTTGGTTAAATCATTTGATATCGTCGATAGACCATTCGCACCCATGGCGCCCCTCGCGCCAAAATCCTAGCCCCAAGCTAGCTCGGTTATAGTAGATATTCCACTGCGAGATGGCCGCGCGTCTGCTGGCCAAAAATCACTATAAGAAAGCGTTTGTGACTAGCCAGACCGAGGAGCGCATCATCACGGCCGCACTTTTGCGCATGGGTCTGATTGATGCCGATGAACAGCCCCACATAACTCACCTAACGGGTGGCGTGTCTTCATTGATTGTGCGGGTTGATACGCGCCGTGGCCCTTTATGCGT
>CANGJE010000086.1 GCA_947454305.1 Oxalobacteraceae bacterium | reverse complement strand
TTTGGGTTGGGATTCAAGAATTTTCATCAGGTCAGGTATTTTTGTAGTTTGGACTTACCCGTAATGCAAGCACTTACAAACTAATGATACGCGAATCACTGACCTGAACGCCACCGCTGCTCGGCTTCCTCCCAAGCAGACAAGGGCTGTAGGTCAGGAACCCACGCCAGTCCCGATTTAGCATCGGAAGAAACAGCCTCAGGTGTAACCACCACATCAAGCAATGCAGGTCGATTCGCCATCGCGCGAGCTATCGCACCTTCGAGGTCCTCTGCGCGTTCAACTCGCTCAGCATATAAACCAAATGCGCGAGCCATTGCAGCATGATCCGAAAACTGTAATCGAGTGCCAACAACTTTACCGTGAGATTCTTGCTGGTCACGTACTTCGATGGCCCACGAGCCGTTGTTAGCAACGACTACCAACACGGGCGCCTTGTGTCTTGCAGCCGTATCTAACTCCATCGCATTGAAACCAAATGCGCCATCGCCGGTCGCAACCACCACAGTTTTGTCAGGACAAATCAAACTCGCTGCCACACCGAAGGGTGTGCCAACACCTATACAGCCCAATGAACCTGGATCAAGGTAAGTCGATGCAGGTAAACCTACGCGCGCAAAGCTAAGAAAATCACCACCATCAGCAACCACCACTGCATCTTCAGGTAAAGCATCACGCAAGGCGGCAAGTACACGATTAGGATGCATCAGACCATCACTACCCGGTGCTGCTTCGCGCATACTAGTAACTAATTTCTTCGAGCGTTCAAGATGTTTTTCACGCAAACCTGCAGTCCACGACGTGTCAACTGCAGAAGATCGGTTACCCGCTACATCAAGCATCGCTTGCAAAGCCAGCCTGCCGGTAGACAAAATCTCAACCTCACCGCGGCGATTGTCTCTGAGCTCTGCTGCGCAATCGGCGATGCGTATGAACTTAGCTTCGCCAAATACCGAAGGTGATCCGTAAGCGAGTTGAAAATCTAGTCGACGTCCCACTGTTAACACCACATCGGCTTGTTGCATCACCGTGCCGCGCATGGCCGCCACTACACTCGAGTGGCTCTCGGGTACTAATCCTTTGCTCTCGCCTGTATCAAGATATGCAGCACCAACGCTTGATAGCAGTTCGCACAATTCTTTAGCTGCACCTTTTGCACCACGGCCTGAAATCACCAAAGGTCGTTTTGCTGACCACAAGAGCTCAACTGCGTTACGAATAGATGTTTCATCAGGAGGCATCTCAAGTGCAACGCGTGGTGTAAAACGCTCTGGCATTTGCATCGCCTTGCTGACTCGCGCGCGAACAATATCCACTGGAAAATCTAAATACACTGGGCCTGGCTCACCACCCTGCCCCAGGGCGCGCGAAACTGCTTCATCGATCTCTTGCAAAGCAAGATCAGCATGATGAACTGTGCGCGCATATCGAGTAATACTGCGCACCAAATCGGTATGAACAATATCTTGCAGCGCGCCGCGATTTTCTTGCGGCATCGGTGGCAAACCAGATAAAACTAACACCGGCGCACGAGAGACATGCGCATTGGCGATACCCGTCATCGCATTGGTTACGCCCGGTCCAGCTGTTACCAAAGCTACGCCTAACCCACCAGTGAGATCCGCCTCTGCATGGGCCATATAAACCGCTGCGCGCTCGTCACGCACATCGATGATACGAATACCTTCGGCATCTAGCCTCATCCAGATCGGCATAATGTGACCGCCACACAAGCCATAGACTCGTTGCACACCCTGACTTTTAAGATAGCGAGCGATCAATGCAGCGACGGATTGCTCATGTATTTCTGGTGCGGACATAACGCTGACTCCAAGATAATTAGCTGGATAAGCAAAGTAACGAGAGTCTAGTAGACCTCACCGCAACCGTGCTTTCCATGGCCGATAAGGGCCATTGCTGAAAAGTTTTATTTGTAATGATTAAAGTATACTAGAATTGCACTCTGAATTCAGTATTCAGAGTTATTTAAGAAACCGTTTCAAACAGACAACATGAGCCAATTTCTTACCCTCTCCGATGCCATCGCCACCCATGCGCGACTGATGCCGCAAAAAATCGGCGCCCGTGATTCGCGCAGATCGCTTACCTATACCGCATGGAATGAGCGCGCCAGCCGCCTCGCCGATGCTTTATTGAACTCTGGCCTAAAAACCGGCGATCGGGTCGGACTTCTCGCTTATAACTGCCTCGAATGGATGGAAATTTATGTCGCGCTGGCTAGAGCAGGATTGGTAGCGGTACCCGTTAATTTCCGGCTCACTGGACCAGAAATTACCTACATCCTAAACAATGCTGAAGTCAGCGCGGTGATCGCTGGCAGCGATTTCTGCGCAACACTGGATTCGCAAAAAACTGAATTGCCTATTCCGGCTGGCAGGCACTTCGTGCTGGGCGATGCGCCATACGCTGGATGGACATCCTACGAAACACTAATAAGCCAAGGTAATGCTGGCAGACACTTCAGCACGGTCGACCCGCAAAGCATGTGCGCGCTGCTGTATACCTCGGGCACCACAGGTAAACCCAAAGGCGCGATCCGCAACCATCAGGGAAGCTATCTCATTGCGCTAGCCACTGCGATAGAAATGGGGTTCAGTAAAGACGACACAGGTTTGCTGGTGATGCCCATGTGTCACGCAAATTCACTGTACTTCGCAACGACCTTCATTCATTTAGGCGCAGCCTGCATCGTCGATGACCGTCGCAGCTACGACCCTGAAGCGTTGCTTGCCACGCTTTCACAAGAAAAGGTCACGTTCACTTCATTGGTGCCCACGCATTACATCATGCTGCTATCGCTGCCTGAAGAAACCAAGAAAAAATACGATGTGAGTTCAGTAGGCAGATTACTGGTGTCCTCAGCACCCGCTCGCAGAGATACCAAACTCGCCATACTCGATTATTTTAAAAATGGTCGTCTCTACGAGCTCTACGGATCGACCGAAGCAGGCTGGGTAACCCTACTCAGACCTGATGAGCAACTCACCAAACTCGGATCTGTCGGTCGTGAATGGGCAGGTAGTGGTCACATCCGTTTGCTGAATGAAAAACGCGAAGAAGTCGCTGATGGTGAAGTGGGTGAACTCTTCTCACGAACGCCCTACGTGTTTGATGGCTACTGGAAGAACCCTGAAAAAACTGCCGAAGCCTTGGATGGTCAATGGTGCTCAGTGGGCGATATGGCACGCCGTGATGAGGATGGCTACATCTGGTTGGTCGATCGCAAGAGCAACATGATTATTAGCGGTGGCGAGAATGTCTATCCCTCAGAAGTCGAGGGCGTTATCGGTGCTCATTCCGCCGTCAAAGATGTGGCAGTCATTGGTATGCCGCATGAAAAATGGGGTGAAAGCGTGTTTGCCGTTGTGGTGCTGCATGAAGGCGACGATGCGACCGAAGCTGAAATACGCCAATGGTGTCGCGATCGACTGGCCGGATTCAAATGCCCAAGCCGAGTGACGTTTATCGCCGATAAAGACATGCCTAGAACAGCCACTGGAAAGATTTTGCATCGCACACTCAAAAATCAATTTTCGGAAGAAGTCGTCAGTTTGCAGACGGCGTAAGGCGAGGAATATTTGAGCAGCGATTAAGTATTGCTATTTGTGGTTGTTTTGATAATTTTCGGATAGGCCTATACCGATCGGCCCATTGATGAAAATTACTCATTCACTTTATTGTCTTTCAGTCCCTGTTTCTCCTTGACTGGCTATTTACCAATGCTCAAAAGTACCGTTATACTTTGCTGAATTCTGAATTCCGAATGCTATTAAAGCCATGGGATCGCTGCAAACCTAGACAGACGACCCATTAGCCGATTTGCCAAATTATTAAAACAACGAGACACATGAAAAACCTAGATTGCGCCAACGCTGGCCATTGTGGATGCGAAATACCGCTGGGTGATGTCGATGCTCAGCGCCGCCGGGTCATGAACATCGTTGCTACCAGCCTGGTCGCGCCCTTTCCCTTTGCATCTACCGAGGCATTCGCTCAACCAGCCACTACCCTTTTAGTGGAAGCTGACGCTGAGGCAGATTTCAAACCACTGCGCCCCTCCGATTTGGCTGTCGCAAAACCTTTGCTGGTTTTTCCATTCGACTCAAAAACCGGTACGCCAAAAAACGAATCCCGGCTGAACAAAATAGTGGTCGTTCGTTTACCCGAAGATCAAATGACTCCCGAGACTCGAGCACGCTCCGCATCGGGTGTCGTCGCGTACTCAAGCGTCTGCACACACCAGGGCTGCGATGTAAAAACCTGGATGTCAAAAGAGAGCGTGCTTGCGTGTTACTGCCATGCGTCTAAATTCAATTTATTCGATGGAGCGAAAGTCGTTAGCGGTCCAGCTCCTAGCCCCTTGCCAGCAATTCCCCTGATCTTAGCGGGAGAGTTTCTAGCTATAGCAGCACCCCCTGTGAAGCCAGGGGAGTAAGGTCAGCTTCACATAAAACCCCTCATAAAGGAGACATCAAAATGAGTCACAAATTAAAAAAATTGACGCTAGCGCTCATCAGCGCAACTGCACTGATGGCTCATGCAGGCGACAAGCTGGGAACGTATTCCCCAGTGACTGATGCCAGGCTGCAAAATCCCGAGCCAGGCAACTGGCTGATGTACCGTGGTAACTACAGTGGCTGGGGCTACAGCCCACTAGAAAAAATCAACAGCAAGAACGTTAAGAAACTGACGCTGGCTTGGTCTTCGGCGACTGGCGTGACGGAGGGCCACCAAGCTCCTCCTATCGTCAACAATGGCTACATGTATGTCACAACACCTAATGCACAAGTGATTGCATTGAATGCTGTTACTGGTCAGGAAATCTGGCGCTACAAAAAAGAAATCCCTGCCGATCTGCTGATGCTGCACAACACGAACCGTGGCGTAGCTCTGTACGGCGACAAAGTGTATGTGGCGACTGTCGACTCGCACCTGATCGCACTCGATGCAGTGACTGGTAAAGTCGTGTGGGACACTACAGTTGGCGATGTTAAAGCGCTGTCCTACATCACACTGGCACCTCTGGCTGCTAAAGGCAAAATCTTGGTAGGTTCTTCGGGTGGTGAAACTGGTGTTCGTGGTTTCGTCGCTGCGTTTGATGCAACCTCAGGTAAAGAAGCCTGGCGTACTTACACCACGGCTGCTCCTGGTGAGCCCGGCGGCGACACCTGGCCAGGCAACTCGCACAAACAAGGTGGTGCGAGCGTTTGGATTACAGGTACCTATGATTCATCAACAAACATCGCTTACTGGGGAACAGGTAACCCTGCTCCATGGCCAACCGAAGGCCGCGTAGGCGACAATCTTTACAGTACTTCCGTCGTTGCGTTGGATGTTGATTCCGGCAAGATCAAAGGTTTCCATCAATACCACCACAATGATGCATGGGATTGGGATGAGGTCAGCGCACCTATCCTGATGGATACTCAAATCAACGGCAAAAAAGTCCGCGGTGCAGTTCACGCAGGTCGTAATGGGTATCTCTGGATGTTAGATCGTCAAACCAGCGGCAAGATCGACTTTGTTAACGGCGTGCCTTATGTTCATAACGATGTCTTCACAGGTATCGATAAAAAAACTGGCCGCCCTAGCTACGACGAAAGCAAAAAACCAGGCATGGGCAAAGCCGTGACTTTCTGCCCATCGCTGTGGGGTGGTAAAGATTGGCCACCAGAGGCTTGGAATCCTAAAACTAAACTGTTCTACATTCCAGCTAACAACCACCTTTGCTCAGAGCTTCCAAAAGCGGATGAGATCACCTACAAAAAAGGTGACTTGTACATCGGTTATCCGATTGACGGCGTTCTCGGCAGCCTGCGCTATGAAAACGGTAAGCCAAGCACCATCGGCGAACTGCAAGCGTGGGATCTGAACACCGGCAAAATGGCATGGGTGCACAAGTTTGACCGTGCAATCTGGGCACCACTGTTGACCACAGGCGGTAATCTCTTGTTCACAGGCGGCACCAACGACAAGATTTTCCGTGCGTTTGACGCTTCGAATGGCAAAGTGCTCTGGGAATACAACATGCCATCAGGCGTGACTGCAGTTCCATCGTCCTATGAAGTCAACGGCGAACAGTACATTGCGGTTCAAGCAGGCTGGGGTATCGATGCACAACGTATGCAATCAGGTATCGATGCGCTGAATGGCAACGTAACGACTGTTCCACAAGGCGGCACCATTATGGTGTTCAAGCTGGAAAAATAAGCTGAACTGTAGTTAGCAACAAACTAAAAACCCGCCAGTCTGGCGGGTTTTTTTTATTCATTTCTCTGGATAATCTCAGGTGATATAACGTAGTTATCAGACGCAAGTTTACGATCGATTCATAAACATGGGTGTCACCAATGACTATAGCTGCTCATACCTTAAAAAAATTACTCTTTGTTGGCGTACTGCTTTTATCAAGCAAAGTAAGCTTTGCATTTGTCTTGTCCAACGGAGATGACGTTGCCTGTCATTTTTCGCGTGACGGCTTATCTGGTAACGCAACTGAACTATGGAACAACTACAGTAATGCAGATGACCGAAATCCTGAACTAGGAAGAGCCGTCGCTGTCATGCGAATCAACTCGGAAGGATGGCCAACCATCATCATTGACGCCGAAGCACACAAACGAACATCCAAAGGAACACCCGCTATATGGGACTTCGTTTATTTTCATGAGTGCGCACACGCACAACAGCCTAGCCTGACTGAAATTGAAGCCAACTGCGCATCTTATAAGGAGTTACAACGACGCGGCCTGATGAACTACCACCGCATGAAAGAATTAGAAGCAATTCATCTGAGCATGCTGATTTTGCCTGAAGAGTATGGTGGCTCGGGAGCCATGTTTTGGCACAAGACGATGCAATGTGCGGGAGAGAGTCAACGATGATGATGTCATCGGTGTGCCGCATGACTAATATCAACGGAATTTTCTACATTTGTGGGAGTCTGATACTAACAAATCACAGCAGGTAAACATACGTAGGGCAAGGAAAGAAAAATTAATCCGACACCGGCTAGTCTTAACCCCAGTAAACCGCGCAGCAAGAAGAAAGTTGTGATTGGAACTAAAGATCGCCACGTTGAGCAGGCATTAGACGAAGCATTGAAAGAAAGCTTTCCTGCCAGTGATCCCGTCGGCATTGTCAGTGACAAATTACAAGCTGATAAACCTGAAAAATCCCCGTGATACCGTGACATAGCGAAAAATAGTTTAACGCTGGAGTACTCACATAATCACATCACAACAAAAACCCATACCCGAAAATAATTTTGATCTTTTCGATAAATTATTTCAGGCCTGTCTAGGTCAATGGACCTCAGGCGTCAGCCCCGCCGCATTAACGACTTCAACCTTTTCGTGGTTGAGTCAACTCGCACAATCACCCGGCCGTTTAGTAGAACTAGCCACGTATCCTGCGGTGCACTTTCAGCATTGCGCCGACAAAATTTACGGTAACAACCGGCCCGGTGATGAAGCCGATCCTCGTTTTCAAGCCGAGAGTTGGCAACAATTTCCATGGCATGCATGGGCTGAAAATTTTTGCCTCGCAGAGAATTGGTGGCGACGTGCCACCACCGAAGTCCCCGGCTTACCCGAGCATGTCGAGCGCACTATTTCATTCATAGCACGGCAAATGCTTGATGCACTATCTCCTTCGAATTTTATCGCTACCAACCCAGAGTTATTTCACGAAACCATACGTACCGGCGGTAAAAATATTCTGCATGGAGCACAAAGTGCCATTACCGATGCGCAGCGCACCATCAGCGGTAAGCAAGCGCCTGGACTTGAAAATTTTATCGTTGGTAAAAATCTCGCCATCACACCAGGTCGCGTAGTATTTCGTAATCATTTGATTGAACTGATTCAGTATGCCCCGCAGACTGAATCCGTTTACAAACAACCGATCTTGATGCTGCCCGCATGGATCATGAAATATTACATACTTGATCTATCACCCAATAACTCAATGGTTAATTGGTTGGTACAACAAGGCCATACCGTATTCATAGCCTCATGGCGTAATCCAGATGCCGCAGACCGCAATCTGGGAATGGATGATTACTATCGGCTGGGGGCGATGGCCGCCATCGACTTTATTTCTGATCAACTACCCAAAGTAAAAATTCATTTAATGGGTTACTGCTTAGGCGGCACGCTGGCGACTATTACCGCCGCCGCCATGGCAAACAAAGGCGATCATCGCTTACAAAGTTTGACTCTACTAGCCTCTCAAGCAGACTTTACTGAAGCCGGAGAGCTCATGCTATTCATCACAGAAAGCGAAGTCGCCTATCTTAAAAATATGATGTGGGACAAAGGCTATTTGGACGGCAAACAAATGGCCGGAACTTTCCAAATGCTGCATTCAAATGAATTGATTTGGTCGCGCATGATTCACGACTACATGATGGATAAACGACGAGGCGCTATCGATTTATTGGCATGGAATACAGATGCTACTCGTATGCCTTACAAAATGCACAGCGAATACTTAGAAAAACTTTTTTTACACAATGATTTTGTACAAGGCAGATTCACCGTCGAAGGCAATCAAATTGCACCGGATGACATTAAGCTTCCCATCTTTGCAGTGAGTACCGAAGAAGATCATGTCGCCCCGTGGCGCTCAGTGCATAAAATTCATCTGATAACCCCCTGCGAAGATATTACGTTTGTTCTGACTTCTGGTGGGCATAACGCCGGCATTGTGAGTGAGCCGGGACACCCAGGGCGCTCATACCATATCCATACAACGACGCACGGACAGCCATACCGCTCCCCCGAAGGTTGGCTAGATAGCGCACAAAAACAAGAAGGGTCATGGTGGCTAGCTTGGCATGATTGGCTAAGCCAGCGATCTGATAAGAAAAAAACAGAGCCCCCCGTTTTAAGTGAGGGACTGTGTGCCGCACCCGGCACGTATGTTTTACAAAAATAAACATCGCGCCGATTTTTATGGATTAAAACAATGTCCAGGCAAATAACATCAAACTATTATTGTTACTGGCATTACGACCCGTACCGTCGTAGTTAGTTTTACCACCATCAAATTTATCGTACATCGTGTATTGCAGACCCAAGCGCAGCTGTGGATCAAAGCCACTTTTTATTGGCTGCTTGCCAAAAGGCGTCCAATCGACCTGAATACGATTCCCGCTGAAATTAGGCGATGCACCTGAAAATCCTGAACCATACACAATCGAATCACGCGTCCCAACTAGACCGAAACGCTGCAAGGTTAATCCATACGAATTATTCCAATAGTACGATCCTGATACATTGTGTTCGGTGTAGTTAAGCCCATTTTTTTGGGCCGAACCTAAAGCCACCATAGATGACATATCGCGATGCTCATGAATCATATTTGCCAACAGAGTGAATGTTCGCGAATCAGAAATTCGCCATTGGTGATGTACGTCCAAAGCCACATCTCTGTAACCGATTTTTGCATGATCCGTTCTATCAGGCTGTACATCGGCACCAAAATAAGTAACGCCACCTGAAACAGAATGATCCCCAAAACTTTCATGCCGCGCCACTCGCCCGTAGAAAGATCCATGCACCGGTCCCGGATCACCATCAGCCGCCAAACCTAATTTACCTTGAAAATTTTGCGACATCGAGCTATACGTTCCAACCTCACCAAACCATTTGCCATCGAGTTGAGCATAGCTAGTAATACCTATCACTCGTAAGCTCAGCAAACCATCTAACAACGTACCCTCACTCGGTGTGGGCGCAATCGCCGAAGAAATGAATGGATAGCCC
>CANGJE010000085.1 GCA_947454305.1 Oxalobacteraceae bacterium | reverse complement strand
GCCAGCTATGGAATGAACTTGAGTCGCATGTTGGGTGGCATGATGACGGGCATGGTGTGGGGCATGGTCATCAGCGTCGCTCTCTATCGCTTGTATTTCACGATGCGAGATTATTTTCACATGAGAAAACACCTGAGCATCATCGTTTCAACGCAATCGCGCTAAGCGAACCCTCCCAACAAAACATCTACCGTTCTCCCCTCTTTCTGTCAGGCTTCTGTCAGTTAAAAATTGCTCACGCGCAATGCGATTAACTTATCATTTAGGGCTGACGCAAGTCATGCATTTGCCTAAATATTAACTTTTTCGCTTTACCTATACCTATGCATCATGCTGTTGAAAACCTCCCCGGTTGGCGCGGAGACATAGAGCGCTTTATGGCGCTGAGTTTTATTCAAAATTTTCTGATCGTTCTGATAGTGGTCAACGCCATCATTCTTGGCGTTGAAACGAATCACGAAGTGATGGCTGCCATAGGCCCCGAGCTGCTAATGGTCGATCATTTCATCCTTTGGATTTTTATCGCTGAGCTAACGTTATTGATTGCTGCTCGACGACTACAGTTTTTTAAAGACCCATGGTGTGTCTTTGATTTTTTAGTCGTGATCATCGCTTTCGTTCCTGCGACCGGTAGCTTGTCTGTACTGCGTGCATTACGTGTGCTGCGTGTTTTACGACTTATTAATAAAGTCGAGAGCATGCGAACCGTGGTCGGCGCGTTATTGAGTTCACTACCTGGATTGGGATCAGTATTTAGTTTGATACTGATTATTTTTTATGTATCAGCAGTCATTGCTACCAATATGTTCGGAGCAGATTTTCCCGAACGCTTTGGTTCGCTCTCCACTAGCCTCTACACCTTGTTCCAGGTAATGACACTGGAAGGCTGGTCGGAAGAAATCGCCCGCCCTGTGATGGAAGTGTTTCCTTCCGCATGGGTCTTTTTTATCTTGTTCATATTGTGTGCCACCTTCATCGTCGTGAACTTATTTGTGGCGGTGATTGTGGATTCGATTAATTCCGTTAGGTCAGCAGAAAACGCCGGCGCGGGACTAGCACTCGACGAAGAAATTCGCAACTTGCGATCTGAGGTCGCCGAGCTTAAGTCACTCGTCAAAGATATTCATAGAAAAACAGGTCATTCGTAATGTCAGCACATCACCATCACCATCCCCATAAAAATCTTTGGCTGCTCGTTATTGGAGCTATCGGCGTTGTCTTTGGCGACATCGGTACCTCGCCTTTGTATGCGCTCAAAGTCGCTGTTGAAGCCTCGGTTGAATCTGGCTCGCATTCGCTGGAACCTGCGGTGCTCGGAATTTTGTCACTGATTACCTGGTCGCTCACCATTGTCGTAACGCTGAAATACGTCATGATCATCATGCGCGCCGACAACCACGGTGAAGGTGGCGTGTTTGCACTGACCGCGCTGGTGATGACTAAGTTGGGCTCTCACCACGCGGGGCGATGGATTGCCATCATCGCCGGCACCTTAGGTGCCTCACTGTTTTTTGGTGACAGCATGATCACTCCCGCCATCTCTGTGTTGAGCGCAGTCGAAGGCTTAAATATCATCGCACCTTCGTTACAGCCCTATGTCATCCCGATTGCATTGGCACTGATTTCTGCGCTGTTCGCAGTCGAACGTTTTGGTACCGGTAAAGTTGGAGTGGTATTCGGCCCGATCATGGTGATCTGGTTCGTGGTATTAGGTCTTCTGGGCTTAGCAGAAATTATTCAAAACCCTCGTGTATTCGAAGCACTCAATCCTATGGTCGGCTTGAATTTCGTCTTCGAACACAAAGGTGTTGCGATTGCTATTTTGGGTGCTGTTGTTTTGTCAGTTACCGGCGGTGAAGCGTTGTACGCGGACATGGGCCATTTCGGTCTGGACCCGATTCGTCGTGCCTGGATTTTTTTAGTGTTTCCTGCGCTGCTGCTAAATTATTTCGGTCAAGGAGCACTTCTAATTCGCGATCCTTCCGCGATCGATAATCCGTTTTATCGCTTAGCGCCTGAATGGGCTTTGGTGCCGCTACTACTGTTGGCGTTCATGGCAACGATTATTGCGTCACAAGCGGTGATCTCCGGTGCCTTTTCCATTGCTAATCAAGCCGTTCAATTGGGTTACATACCGCGCATACGCATACGTCACACCTCAGCGGATGAAATCGGTCAGGTATATGTATCCAAGGTCAACATCGTTCTGTTTATCGGCGTTGTTTTGCTGGTGTTAATTTTCAAGAGCTCAGAGAGTTTGGCATCTGCTTACGGCATTTCAGTCACTGGTGCGATGGCGATTGATACCGTACTGGCAGCCTATTGCATGATGGCGATACGCGGCTGGAACAAATTTATTTTTGTGCCCATTTTCGCGCTGCTATTTGCCATCGACACCATGTTCTTGTCGGCAAATATGTTTAAATTTTTCGATGGCGGCTGGTTACCTGTCGTCGTAGCTCTAATAACTCTGTTCATCATGATCGCCTGGATCAGAGGTCGCGACAGACTGCTTGCCGCACGCTGGAAAGATGCTGTACCGCTCGGCGACTTTTTAGCCAAACTTTCACCCGAAAGTCCGCAGCGCGTCAAAGGCACCGCGATATTTATGGTGCCGCACGATGACATCGTGCCTATGGCCTTGCTACACAATCTCAAACATAACCATGTCCTGCATGAACGCATACTTTTAATGCGCATGCATGTTGAGAGTACCCCGTACATCGAAGATAAAGACCGAGTTGTCGTTAAACATTTGGACCATAACTTCCATTCTGTGGTGGTTAATTATGGCTTTATGGAAGAGCCGAATATTCCGCGCGCACTCGCCTTGCTACGCGTTCGTGAATTTCACTTTAGCTTGCTCGAAATATCTTTCTTCATCGGTAAAGAAAAAGTCGTGGCTCGCAAAGATACCTCTTGGTTCTTTGGCTTGTTTATTCTTTTGCACAGAATGATGTTGGGTGCTACTGAATATTACAAAATCCCTGAAGATCATGCCGTTGAATTAGGCGGACACATCAGTATCTAATACGATCACCAATTCACTATCTCGCAGTAAGTAGACACAAAAAAGCCCCGCAATTTCTGCGGGGCTTTTTGTTACTGCTTAACTATCAGTGGCCTACACCGCAACAGTTACTAACTGAGATTACAGATTCTTTAGTCGAGCAACGATTTCATCGTCGCTCATACGCTCAAGCTTTACGGCCTGATCATCTGATATCCAATTACGTTTCAGCATAAGGTGAACAATCGTGTCACGCTTCGCTGGTGGCTCATCGGCTTCTGTTATTTGCTCACCAAAGAGTAAGACCATGATGGTTTTACCCACAATGTTCAACAAAATACCAAACAGTACCAAGCCCATCAACATCGTAACAATCGCAACCAGTCTTCCTCCGAGCGACAGTGGGAACATATCGCCATAGCCCGTGGTTGTTAAAGTAACCATGCACCACCACATTGCGGTTGGTATGGAATTAAAGAAGCGCTTATCTTCTGGTATCGGATTGCCACTTAGTGGATCTGTAGGCATGAACTTACGTGCCTCTGGTGGTGCATCGTCCGGCAAAGGATGGGCCACGATCTCAGCATCCAGAGCAGCCTGACCGGCAGCCAAGGCTTCAGCCGAGTACAAATTACCTTCCACGTAGTACATCAGTGTGCTCGAAATCATCACTACAGAAAATAGAGCAATAAAGTAGATTCTGAGATTGGTGATGATGGGGTTTGAAGCTTCAACACTACGCTGAATTGCTTGCAAAGCCATCTTGGCCATTTTCAGTACTCGCAACACACGGACGACTCGCAAAACACGAAGTACTTTGGTACCTTGCAATGCAGCTAAATCGAGCGCTTGCAAAAACGTTGGCAAAATCGAGATCAGATCGACCATACCCCAAAAGCTAAAGAAATATTTTTTACGATCTTCAGCAAAATACAGATTACCTAAGTAATCGATAGTGAAGAAAAACACAGCAACATATTCAATAACTTTGAATAAATGAGCGTGTGCGCTCGCATAAGGCTCGACAGTCTCGCCAGCCAATGAAAGGCAGGAAACGAAGATCCATAAATTGATTATTCGGACCCAAATTTTAAAGGCCTGTGAATGTGGATCGGTAAACATAGCACTGGCTAAGCTGTGCTCTGATTTAGTTAGGGTATTCAATTTCCCTCCTTTTTGCTTTGTTATAAATTTATTTGCAAACTATAAACTTCGTTTTGCTTTGGACTAGCGAAATCTATATTAAGCAAAGTATTCGCAATATGGCTCTTGCAATTAGAGACCTATAACGCCGCGGAATTTTATAATGTCTAAAGGAAAATCGATAGGTGAATATAAAAATGGCTAGTAGTCGACCAGGCAATTTTTATATAAAAAATGAGTATTTCTTCCAATCGAGACAGATAGTTCAATCTTAATTTTGCAATAAAGTGTAAATAAGATAACTTTCATGGAAGAATAAAAAGAAGCTCAGAGAAAATCTAGTCGATCATAAAAAGAACCAAGAAATTAGAGTGAACATTTGTATCGTAAAGAGCGAGGCTGGTTAACCCGAATAAGTCACTGGCAAAGCCAACTGCCAACCGGTACGCTTTTCAAACGCTGCCACATCCTCCGGCGTATCAATGTCCAAAACAAAGTGGTCGTTATCAGTGATCAGCTTGTGCACTAGTGCTGGGTTATCGTCGATAAATTTACGGCAAGCGATTTTTTTATCCGCTGCTAACAATTGCGAAATAAGCTCACCTGAAAAAATCACCGGATTACCGCGCTGCCCTTGAACTTCGGGATAAACAATCGATGTCTCGGGTGGGCGTTTTTTAAATGCGGAAATTAATTCAGTCAAATCATCAGCGGTCAGTAAAGGTTGATCCGCCAACATAATCAAAACTAAATCCAGAGTATTGGTTAGCGCTTCAAGGCCCTGCCTGACCGACGATTGCTGACCCTCTTCAGGCGCAGGATTGCGTACTACCGTTACAGGAAAGCTTTCTACGGCCGGCTCCACCTCAGCATGGTAGTAGCCGGTCAAGACCACAACTTCATCCACACCCGCACCGCTAAGTGCAATCATGTGTCGCTTTATCAGTGGCACTCCTTGAAGACTCAAGAGACATTTTGGTACTTTACCTAAGCGCGAGCCTTCCCCTGCCGCTAGCAAAACAGCACCCACACGTAAGCGAGCATACAAACCTCCGCCCTGCTTTAACAAACACCCCATAAACCACTCCCGCTCAATGTAAATTCACCAAATTTTGAAGGCTCTGTAAGTTGCTAATCGCCATAAATTGCGTAATTAAATGGGCACTTTTCAACATCGCTTCAGAAGCAGGCCGTTCTTTATTGGGATGCAGCCAAAATAATTTCGCACCGCGTTGCCGAATTGCCCGAATCGCCCGCTCAGTCTGCGCTGGCGGATCGGTATCATAGCCATCGGAAAGAACATACACCAAATCCTTAGACCCCAAAGCGCGGCCAACGTGAATTTTTATAAAGGCCTCTAGATTAGTTGCGATCTTAGTGCCACCGCCAAATCCAAAGGTCACTGCATTAATTTTTTCTTGAATACGGCTATTACGGCTTGTAAGAAGTGCTGAGACTTCGGTTAATCGCGTATGAAACACAAATACACGCGCGTTCAGTAACTGATGAAATACCCGACCTATTCGCAAAAAGAAAGCCGCATGTGACTCCATCGATTTACTCACATCGATCAGCACATAAATTCGTGGCTTACGCTGATCGCGCTGTTTATGTTTTAGCCTTACAAGCTCGCCGTCTGTCGCCAGACTCAGACGTATCGTCGCGGGGATATCAATGCGTTGTGTTTTATGCGTTTGTATCCATTTACGCATAAGCTTTTTGCGCAAGCGCTGCTCTAACGGATGAATCAGTGATTCAAGCTGTGCGCTATCCTCAAGCATCCATTGCTTCACGTCGCGATTCAATGGATCCGTTTTACTTGCCCCACCCATAGCCTGCCGTCCATCGATACCAGTAAAGCCGTCGTTACCCTCACCAGACTGACCATCAGCAGCTAATCCTACCGAAGGCTTAGACTGACCAGCCGCCGCATCCATATCTGCATGCATCTGCGCTACTAAGCTCTGTAGCGATGTATTTTTTCTCTTCACACCCGAACTTTTTGTACTGCCACGCACTCGGTGTGGAAACCAGAAAGCCTCAAAAAGGTCAGGATATTTTTGCCATTGATCAGGGGTCGAGCAAACCAACCCACGCCAACATGATTTTAATTGTGAATACTGAGTCGGATTGAGAAGCAAGGTAATACGCAGCATAGCGTCAAGCTCACCCAGACCAATGAGAAATCCATGCTCACGTAAATAGCTTGCAAAGCGCCGTATCTGTAGATGGGGCAACGTGGCCGCATCACCGGCCCCGTGCGCCTTACTTAAGTGCTCCGGCGACGCCGACATCAATACCTACCCGATTATCTGTCCGCAAACCCGACAAAATCTCTGGTTCCATTTGCCAGCGATCTGAACGAGTTTTTAACAAGGACGATAAACATGCACGAATAATTTCAGGATCATCGGGCACACGATCTTGCCCCATGGCGTAAAGTGCTCTGACCCAATCTAAGGTCTCCGCTATGCCAGGATTTTTTTCCAGATCTTGCTTGCGCAGCTTATGTACGAAAGTCACTGCCTGTTGAACTAAATCTAAAGGCGCATTCGGCACTAATTTTTTTACGATGTCAATTTCGCGCGGCAGGCTAGGATAATCTAAATAGTGATACAAACAGCGACGCCGAAGTGCATCTGACAAATCGCGTGTTCCATTGCTGGTCAGTACAACTATAGGACACGAGCTGGCTTTAATCGTGCCAAACTCAGGGATAGAAATTTGGTATTCACCTAGCACTTCCAAAAGATACGCTTCAAAGGATTCATCGGCACGATCAACTTCATCAATTAAAAGCACCGCGGGCTGATATGAACTAATCGCCTGAAGTAAAGGACGTTTTAAAAGAAAGTCTTCAGAAAATAAATCTTGCCGTAGCTTTTGACCGATGGAATTTTCCGCTTCACGCAAACGAATTTCTAACAATTGTTTGCTGTAATTCCATTCGTAGACCGCTTGATTAAGATCCAAGCTTTCATGACATTGCAAACGAAACAAAGGTCTATGTAAGGCAGCAGAAAGCGCCAGCGCAATCGCCGTCTTACCTACCCCCGCCTCTCCTTCTAACAGTAAAGGCCTGTCTAACTGCGTGGCCATCCAGACCAAGGTCGCGAGACTGTCGTCAGTCACGTAACCAGATTGTTCTAACAAATTGGCGATTTGTTTAGGTGACATAATGAAAATGACCATCGTTGCAGAACAAGGATAAAAATTATCCTGGCTTGATAGAAATCGATGGTGACATGAGAGTCGCGGTGAGGCTTGCAACACGATGCATTGTTGATGCACCAATCATGCAGGCTGGACTAACACGATAAGGATCCGCTTTGATTCAAGCGGATTGAATCAAGCGGATTCCTTGAGTGGAATATCTTTAACTATAAAACAAAGTCTCAGACAGACTGGGCTGTAGCCCAAGCTGATTCGTAGTGATCACGTTTAGCGCGAGTTAACTCTGGTGACAGGGGAGCTAATGTGTCAGATAACTGTAAATTGTCTTCATGCCCATTATCGACCGAACCCCAACTATTCAATTCATCCACGAAAATTATTTTTTCGGTGGCGGTCGTTGCTACTTTTACTTCCACCAACGCGCCTGATTGCATTGCGATTTTCTTTAGCTCCACTATCGCCTCTGCTGATAATTCGCTAAGCAATAAGCGAAGTTGTACCTGCTCTTGCAAACTATCCAGATAAAACTCCAGCTTTTTTATATCACATTCACTATCAACAATGAGGAGACGTTCATTGGCCGTGGACATTAAAGTGGACAAATCTTTAGTAGGATTCGATGCTGCACCTGAACTTAATGATGTCTCGACTTCCATCTGTAATTGTTCAACCGCATGATAGGCAATATTAAATAGTTGCTCGATATTTTTTGAGCGCTCTTTATCCCCTGGCATAAATTCAATAGCACTTGCGACAGCTATCGCCGGAAAAGGCTTCCATTGATAAATAAGCGTGTGGATAGAATTCATCCAACGGGAGTGCATTTCTGAATCAGGATGGTAAAGATTGAAATCTGGAGCAATTTCTAACAGAGCTCGCAATTGATAAAGTAGAATTTTTTTATTCATAGCACTACCCCGTGGATGGCAAGACTAGATAGATTTTTACTGAATACTCGTCAATCAAAAATACGTACCCGCTAATGTAACTACCTCACCACCTGTACTCATTTTAAAACGTGCAATACCCGCACTGCGTATGGTGTTCACACCACCTAGATCAAGGCGTCGTATACCTCGTGCTTTTAATTCTTCCATTGCTTTCCACAGTAGCAGATTATGCGCATGCAAATCACGGCCCTTCTCTGTCGTCCAGCCTACGTGATAGATCGCAGCTTCTCCATGGATCAAGAACAGCATCGCCGCAATGCGATCACGACCCATATCCGCGCGCAAGGTAAGAATCGTTTTAGCCGGCTGCGGACGCGATGCAACGTAGTGCTCAAAGAATTCTACTGGCAAGCCTTCAAGTCCTTTTTCGCTGCGTTGCTGCATCTCGGTTTCTAATACCCAGCGAAATTGACCCGGATTCGTCCCGACGCGATGTATCGTCATTTCAGACGCTTCACCACCCACTAAACGATGACGCCACCGTCGATCCAGTTGCGCACGCAACGCTTCCATCGTGGGGGTTAGGTCTAGCATCACGGTTGACATACCCGTCATCACGCGACGCCAGGGACTTAGGCCATGCACCTGACCCGCAAGCACCTCGGGGGTAAACAGCACGAGACGCAAACCTTTTAAAGGAATTGTTTTTTTAAGTGCGGTATAAACCAGTGATTCTTCAGTCGGCGAGAGTGGTTTTAACCAAATCGGGCCACGCGTACACAAGGCCACTGCGCCCAGACGCCCAAACCGACGAACGATAAACTGAGCGAGCGCAACCGGAGCACCATCTAAATCTACTTGCGCCCTCAGCACCGGAACGCCGAGCTTTTGCATAGCGATGCCATAAGCGCTGTCTTGCTGAAGTGACGCAGCCGCCGCAGCATGAGCAGCATCCCATGCAAGCAAATCCAAGCCTTCCCAGCGCACATTCATTGAGCTAGTATCCTGCAAGTTCAACATTAACCGAGCCAAGCATGCTGCAACGCCTACTTGCTAAACGTCGCGACCAAACGGTCATGGGACACCGACTTGAAGAACCACGACTGACACTCATGGCCCTGCTGTGGGGTTTGCTGTATGTGGGATTGCCTATTATCGGCTTCGGCCTGCTCATGGATGTGTTGATTGCGTTGGCCATGGGTCGTTGTTTTGGTTTGTGGTGCTATTTTTAATTTTTCTGATTCGACGAAAGCTGCTCGCAACTTAGAAACAAGCTAGCGATAGACCTTATCATGGTCACCAAAGTTGAAAAGGATAATACCTTTCACACTTACCTGACTTTTTTATTGATTTCCCCAATATGCTTCAGGTGCTGAGTCACAGACTCTTGCACGGAACTATCCGCTTCAAGATCAACCTTCGATTCAGCTAGCGCAACTTCAAGTTCACACTCACGCAAATACTGGTAACGCTCGTTGCTCATGAAGACGTACCGCGCTTTACCGCGTACGGTAACCGTGACTTCAGTTCCTCCCTGTAAAGCCTTAGCTATCGCGCTGGTACCCCGTGTCTTGAGGTCATTTGCAGAAATAATAGTCATCG
>CANGJE010000084.1 GCA_947454305.1 Oxalobacteraceae bacterium | reverse complement strand
CGCTGCAAACGCACCAAGACACGACGTAAGGCACCAAGATTTTCGCGCTTATGATTTAAACGCCCCGCCAACAAATCGTCTTCGATCTTATCGACCTTAGCAACCGCATCACGGACTATGCCCATCAAAACATCTGCCTGATCGCGCAGTAAGTGCGTTAGCAACTCGACCGTACTGGTAATCTTTGCGCCGTTATGTACCGCATGCCGCAATCTATCGACTGATTTGAGTGGTTTGCGGCGTGCGCTGATGACTAAGCGAGGAGTTACTGACAACCACAACGTTGAGATCTCCGATGGATCAAACGAAAAGCCATGCAACACATCATTAACGACAGCAATCAAGCTATCGTCAATCACTTCGACTCTGGTTGATCGGGAACCGATATGCAGAGCCTCAAAAAATTCAGAAGGTAATGCTGTATGCTCGCTTAACCAACGCTCGGTCGATGCCTGACTCAGATTAAAATGTACCCAGATAAAACTGTGGCCATCAAGTTGCGATATAGTTTGCAGAGTAACTTTCAAGTCGGCTGCATTCACAATCTTTGTATTGCCTCCACCATCGAGGAAATACCCCCAAACAAATCCACTTTGAGTTATCTGAAATTCTGATGAAGTTTCAGTTAGCATATTTCGCTATTTAATAACATCAATAAAAAAATGGAGCCATACTATAAGATTATTATATCTATACTGAATTCTGCATCTCAATATCATTTTGCATGAACAGAGATTAATAAAAATTACAAAACAAGCTATAGTCAGTACAGCTTGGCCTTCAATCACATTCATTAACTGCTTTGTACCTGAAATTCTGAAACCGCAGTAAATTTATTTTAAATAAGGGCAAAAAATAATTTGGCAATCTAAAAACAATAAAGCCAAGCTATAAGCAGAAGCTTATAGCTTGGCTATTCTTCATAACCCTATCAGCTCTTAGCTTCTAAGCACTAATAAGTATCAATCTAAAGACTCACGTCAAAAAATTCACTCGATCAAAATGCACGCGAATAAGATATGGCAGTGGTATTGTATTCTGAAGATTGCTTAGATGCCACCAGCCCACCGTCGTTCATGCGTTCAATTTTGTAAGCCGCTGTAATTGTATCCACATCAGTCAATTTATAACTTAATGCCAAAGTCGTTTCGTTAGTATTCCATTTGGTATCTTTTGTGTCATACACAGCGTCCATAGCCTGACGATGACGCCAGCCGAGACGGGCAGTGATCTGCTCTGTCAATTTAGCCTTAATGCCTAGATCATAACGATAAAACGGAAAATCTAGTGAAGCATTCAAACCACCTTCCTTGCTCTTCATACCTGCAGCCAAACCGACGTACGGAGTAAACATAGTCTCAGTATGAAAATCTTTGTTAACCCGCAACTGATATAAGCCTTCATGCTTTGCAGAAGCAGATCTAACTTGCTCATCTTCGATTAGAGCTTCTACTGAATATCCATCACCCAGTTTTTTGCCAATCGTCATTGAAAAAACGTTATGGTATTCGCCCGTGGTTACGTTCTGTTTATCCTTTTGATCAAGCCCAACTGAACCATACCAATCGCCAGCAAAGGCAGTGCATGTGGCAAAGCTCAAAACCGAAGTAATAAATATTTTTTTCATCTAAAAATTTCCTTTTTAAAAACCGAGTTAGATAATCTATACGTATGAGCCATAATCAGCACTTTCGTTAAATCCTAGCTGCGCTTCATTTTGGTTTCACAATACTTCAGGTTAATGACGTACTTTTGATTGAAATATGAAGTATCGCTGTCACCTTATAAGTGTTACTAAGTGGCTACCCTTTGCCAAAGCTCATATAATACTTATCAAGAATTACAAAATGTGTTTTATACGCCTTCCGAATTAAAACAATTGGAATTTTGAGACGGAAATATTTCCAAGTGATGACAACACTCCCTGAATTGGTTAAATATCTAATTAATCGAGTTGTGCAATGCGGATTTACAACAAAGCAATTCAAGTAAAATCTTGCAATTCCTCTGTCACAAATGTTCGTTACTAAGAAAGCCTCTACAAAATGTCATCGCCATTAAAAAATCATGCTGGCCGCCATTGATCTAGGTTCAAATAGCTTTCGCATGCATATCGGCCATTTCGATGGCGAGCAGATTCGCATCCTGAATACCGCACGCGAGCCTGTGCGACTCGGCGCTGGCCTTGATAAACGTGGCAATATCACGGTTCAGGCAATGCAGACAGCGCTGGCGTGCCTAGGTCGCTTCTCTGAAATACTTCGCTCAGTTCCCCTATCCGCCGTTCGTGTGGTGGGTACCAACACCCTACGCATAGCAAAAAACAAAGATGCGTTTCTTGAGCTTGCCGAAAAAGCAATCGGCTATCCGATCGAAATTATCTCTGGCGAAGAAGAAGGACGCCTCATCTATCTTGGCGTCTCCTCCACAATCGATTTACCTGACGAGCGTCGATTAGTGGTTGATATTGGTGGCGGCTCTACTGAACTGGTTTTAGGTCAAGGTAGTCAGATCGAAAGTGTTGAATCCTTCAGTGTGGGCACAGTTAACACAGCGCTAGAATTTTTCGGTAACGATAGGATTACTGAATCTGCATTTGCTGAAGCGGTTCTCAACGCACGTAGTTATTTCGAAGATGGCATGGAGCCATTTCATCCGAGGCTGTGGACGGTCTCCTACGGCTCTTCCGGCACCATGCGAACCTTAGCGGAGCTAATTCAAGCACACTCGCTTGGCGATGGTGGGCTATCACTTAAAAGCCTGCGGGCATTACGTGATTTACTGATTGAATGCGGACGCGTTAGTAAAACTGAACTCATAGGCATCAAACCTGAACGCAGTGCGGTAGTGCTGGGTGGACTTCCCATCCTATTAGGTCTATGCCAAGAACTAGGCATGCGCGACATGCAGCCTGTAGAAGCTGGTTTGCGCATGGGCGTGCTGTGGGATCTGCATTTACGTCGAAGCAGCAAAGATCGTCGCCGCGATTCAGTGCGTGAATTTGGGCGTCGCTTTGGTGTGAATGAAGCACGCGGCGCTAGAGTAAAAGCTAACACACAGGTGCTGCACGCTCAGCTTGAACCAGAAACAGATCATTACGATAGGTTACTTGCGTGGGCAGCTCGATTGCATGAAGTGGGTATGGCCGTGTCACACAGCGGTTTTCATAAACATGGTGCCTATCTAACTCTAAATGCTGATCTGCCCGGATTCACTAAGCAAGAACAACACATTCTCAGCATCCTGGTACTTTCTCAAAAAGGTAACTTAAAAAAAGTGACCGAGGCCTTATCGTTACCCGATTTGGCGAAGGCAATTCTATCGTTAAGACTAGGCATATTATTCAGCCATTCGCGTATCGATTTGAGTGAAGAGTTAGTCGGCGTCAGAATTCGTCACAAAATTGAAATTGATATTCCTGCCACTATGCTGCGCAAGCATCCAACACTCGCTCACTGGCTACAAAAAGAACAAGCCGCTTGGTCAGAAGTCGACTGGCCCATGGCAGTTCGGCAATACTGAAATCCCGCCACGACGATACGCAAAAATCCCACCTGCACGCAACGCCGTTTCTGGTTTAGTAATTCATCATCGTTTAACATTAGCGTGTTTTCATGCGCGTTATTACTATGCTTCGGAGCTTTTCATGACCCATACCTCTACCGACTGCCCAAACATGCTGACTGATACAGAAAACGATTCAACTAACCCTGAATTTGCTCAGATTCTTTCGGAGCGCCTTTCACGACGCGACATGCTCAAGGGCTCATTTGGTGCAGCAGCAGCGCTCTATATGGGTGGCAGCAGCCTACTGTTATCGGCGACGGGCGAAACACGCGCAGCAACGAGTGCATTGAAATTAAATTTTGCCGCCGTACCTAAAACATTGGATGACAAAGTAACGCTGGCTCAGGGTTATTCGTATCGAATCATTTCAAGCACAGGTGATCCTCTGGCTGAGGGTATCCCCGCTTATTCAAACAATGGTAGCGAGCGTGCCGAAAGTTTTAATAAACGTGTCGGCGATCATCACGATGGTATGCATTTTTTTGGCTTAGGTAAAAATGGACTATGGAGCCCACTGGCTTCTGATCGTGGACTGCTTTGCGTGAACCATGAAAGTGTCACTGCTGGATTTCTTCATCCAACAGGGGCGACGATAGTTGACGAAAAACGCCCCAATGACAACGAAGTTTTAAAAGAAATGCTCGCGATTGGCATGTCGATTGCTGAAGTAAAAAAAGTCGGACAAAGTTATACGTTGGTACAAAATTCCCGCTTCAATCGACGCGTCACCTCAATGACCGATATGGAAATCACCGGTCCGGCGGCGCGTAGTGCGTCGATGATTACTAAGTACTCCGTTACAGGCACACGTACCCGCGGCACTATCGGTAATTGTGCGAATGGTCATACGCCCTGGGGTACGTATCTGACCTGTGAAGAAAATTGGGCGTTCTTTTTCCGTCGTCCCGCAACCGACGACAGCAAACGTAGCGCACGTGAAATCGCTTCGTTAAAGCGCTATGGCGTCAAAGGAAATAGTTTGTCGTTGTGGGCAACGGTACAGCCCGACACTGCAGATAATCGTTTTGGTCGTTGGGATGCCAGCGTTACCGGCACATCAAGCGATGGCAGTGATGACTACCGCAACGGCCCAAACACTTTCGGCTGGGTAGTCGAAATTGATCCATTCAACCCTGATTCAACACCGAAAAAACGTACTGCACTTGGACGCTTTGCGCACGAAGGTGCATGGCCTGGTCTGGTGATTGCAGGTCAACCGCTAGTTTGGTACATGGGCTGCGACTCACGCCATGAGTACATCTATAAATACGTTTCAAAGGCTGTGTGGGATCCCGCTGATGCTAAACGCGGCGCTGCTGCCGGCGATAAGTATTTAAATGACGGCACGCTGTATGTCGCGCGCTTTAATGAAGATGGCAGCGGTGATTGGCTTGAGTTAACCCACGGCCGCAATGGTTTAGACAGGGATAACAGCTATTACAGTTTTAGTGATCAAGCTGATGTTCTAATCAATGCGCGACTCGCCGCTGATGCACGCGGCGCGACAAAAATGGACCGACCCGAATGGGGCGCCGTTAATCCGAAAAACGGCGAAGTGTATATGACACTGACCTACAATCCTTCGCGCGCTCTGGATAAAGTTGACGCAGCTAATCCGCGTTTTTATAACGATCCCAAAAAAGGTGTGGCACAAAAAGGTAACGCCAACGGACATATCATCCGTTGGGCTGAGCACGATGGTAAGGGTTCTGCCACTCACTTTCAGTGGGATGTCTTTTTATTTGCTGCACGATCCAGCGCCGATCCAGTGAATGTGAATATTTCTGGACTGACCGCCGATAATGATTTCTCCAGCCCTGATGGGCTATGGTTTGCCCGTAGTGGTTTGCTATGGGTAGAAACGGATGATCATGCCTACACCGATGTCAGTAACTGCATGCTACTCGCAGCAGTCCCCGGAAAAGTAGGTGATGGATCGACTAAGACCATCGTTAACTCTGACAATGGACAACAAAGTACTGCCACCACTCACCTGGGTGCAGCCCCGGGCGATGACCGTCTACGACGTTTTTTAGTCGGCCCTGTCGATTGCGAAATCACCGGCTTGGCCGAAACCCCCGATGGACGCGCCTTATTTGTAAACATTCAGCACCCGGGTGAAACCACCACAGGCAAAAATTTCAATATCGCTGATCCATCAACCTATCTTAGCCACTGGCCACAAGGTGGTACGGCGCGACCACGCTCCAGCACCATTGTGATTACGCGCGACGATGGAGGACCTATCGGCGCCGACCTTCTCTGATTAAATTAAGTCAATATTCTAGGGAGCAGACTCCAAACTAGCGTCTTGTCACAGAATCGAAACCTGATTGTCATCTGCTTGCAGTATTGCATCGTTACTCTTGCGGCATGAAAACAAGAAGGAGCGACGATGCGCATGATGAACGTCGGGGCTGACTCCAGTACGAGCTTCCCCAAACTCAGCCTCAGTTTAGCTAGCACTCATGAAGACGTAAAAGAAGTACAGCGTCTTCGCTACAAAGTATTTGTTGAGGCGATGGGTCTTGAGACACTCAAGAATCACGAAGGCATAGAACGCGATGAATTTGACGACGTCTGTGACCACCTAATCGTTCGTGACACCCGCACTCTTGAAGTTGTTGGTACCTACCGCGTACTATCGCCCCGCGTACTGTCTCAGACCGGCGGTTTCTACTCCGAACAAGAATTTGACCTGTCACGACTAACCAATCTGCGTCCACGCATCATGGAAGCAGGACGCGCTTGTATTCACCCAGACTACCGCAGTGGTGGCGTGATCATGATGTTGTGGGCAGGACTTGCAGCCTGTATGCAGCGCGAACAAGCCGAGTATTTAATTGGTTGCGCTAGTGTTAGCTTAGCTGACGGTGGTCATACCATCAACGCGCTCTATCGCAAACTCGCAGCAGACCATTTGTCACCCCCTGAATATCGCGTTAGCCCTCGTCTGCCCTTCCCTTTGCACGATGATCCCCTGCCTGAAGGCTTGCAGGTGCCTGCACTCATTAAAGGCTATTTGCGCAGCGGTGCGTGGATTTGTGGTGAGCCAGCGTGGGATCCTGATTTTCATAGCGCTGATTTATTCATGATGCTGCCCCTATCGCGACTCGATAGTCGCTACGCAAGACACTACCTAAAAGAAGCGGAGCCGGCATGAATGCCCCCGATAACAGACATTTCGACAATATCTCTAAATCCCTCCTCAAAAAACCTAAACCACTGCGCTTCAGAACCATCTGGATTTCTGATGTGCACCTCGGCACCAGTGGCTGCCAAGCAAAGCGTCTGCTGGAATTCCTCAAAGCGACTGAATCTGACAAGCTGTACTTAGTCGGCGACATCGTCGATGGCTGGCAACTCAAGCGTCGCTGGTACTGGCACCAAACTCACAATGATGTCGTGCAGTTGGTGATGAAAAAAGCCAAGAAAGGTACCAAAGTTATTTTTGTACCCGGCAATCATGATGAAGTCGTTCGACAATTCATTGGTTTAAATTTTGGCGGCATAAAAATTCGTGATGAACATGTCCACACGACGGCAAATGGTAAACGTATGCTGGTATTGCATGGCGATCGGTTCGATGGTGTGATTGCCTGCGCGAAGTGGTTAGCCTATGTCGGTGATTCGCTGTACACCATGATTTTGAAATTCAATCAAATTTTTAACATATGGCGTGCGCGCGTTGGCTTACCTTACTGGTCGCTATCGCAATACCTCAAATTAAAAGTTAAAAATGCGGTCAGCTACATCACCTCATTTGAAGATGCTTTAGCCGCAGAAGCGCGTAAGCAAAATTTAGATGGCGTTATCTGTGGCCACATACACAAAGCTGAAATTCGCGATATCGATGGCATTTTGTATTGTAATGACGGCGATTGGGTAGAGAGCCTGACTGCTTTGGTCGAAGATGAGGTGGGTGAACTACATCTGGTGGATTGGCATGAAATCATGCTGCGCTGGGAGCAGCGTCAATTTACCAAAAAAGAGTCTAACCTTAATACCGTCCCTGCCTGATAGTGCTTACTGCCGTTGAAACAGAAATCACCACCGGCTTGGAGGGTATGAATTTGTCTAAGCCGTCTACCAAAGACATCGACCTCACGGCTAATAAGCGTTTGCTAGTCATCTCCGTTTCTGCAGGCAGTGGCCACATACGAGCCGCTCAGGGAATCGAAGCTCACGCACACCATCATTTCCCCGAATGGACAGTAAGCCATCGTGACCTGATGCAGTTAGTTCCTGCTTACTTTAGAAAAATTTATACTGACTGGTATATAAAACTTGCTGGCGGACTTCCTGAAGCCTGGGGCTGGTTGTACCGAAAAACAGATCATGAACCTACAGGCAGCCTGACTGAACGTTGCCGTCGCAGCTTACAACGCCTGTCCGCACAAAAGCTATTTACAGAGATCGCTGATTTCAAACCCGATGCTATCGTTTGCACGCACTTTCTACCGGCGGAATTACTCGCGGATGCGGTGTTACAGAAACGCCTAGATTGTCCTATTTGGGTCATGGTGACTGATTTCGATCTTCATCAGATGTGGGTGCATGAAGGCATCACTGGATATTTTGTCGCTAATGAAGAAATTTCCTTTCGCTTAGAAAGCAGCGGTGTTCCTAAATCGCATATTGTCGTCACAGGCATACCAGTGATGCCTGAATTTGTTAATCATCCTAACCGCGCCGTATCTGCAGCTAAGGTTGGTTTACATCCTGCGCATAAAACTCTGCTGATCATGGGTGGCGGTGCTGGATTAGGTATCAACTGCCATTTAGTTAATTCTTTATTAAATCTGCAAGCGGATGTCCAAATTATCGTCATGGCAGGAAAAAACAAATCACTGCTGGATGAATTGCAAGAATTATCTACACAATGGCCAGGTCGCCTAGTAGCGATGGGCTTTACCGACAAAGTACCTGAACTCATGGCCTGTGCTGATTTAGTGATCACCAAGCCCGGCGGATTGAGTACGTCGGAGTGTCTGGTGATGGGTTTACCTATGGTGTTGATCAATCCTATCCCCGGTCAAGAAGAACGTAATGCCAGCTACCTTTTGCAAGAAGGTGTCGCTCAACGCGCTGATGATGTAGCAACCCTTTTGTATCGCTTAACTCAGTTATTAGCTAAACCCGAAAAACTCGAGACTATGAAGAGACAAGCTTCCGCACTTGGCAGATCAGGCGCTGCTAGCTATTTACTTAATCACATAGAAAAAAATCTGACAGGCCACAACGCATGACAAACGCTGACTTCATAGCCATAGCGACCACTTTATTAAGTGTTTTGATCCTTGGATTATTTTTCGCAAAACTGGAAATCGCGATTGAAGGTGATGCAGGCTGGGCAGCGAACCTACCTACTTGGCGTATCGAAGGTCATTGGCTACTCGATATTTTTTGGGGCGGTCGAGTGATGACGGGCTATCACGCTTGGGCCTTTTCAATCATCGCTTTATTTTTTCATTTCCCGCTAGTGTTTAGTGGCGACTATTCCTGGCAAGCAGAGATACGTGCATTAGCCAGCATCATGCTATTTTGGGTAAGCGAAGATTTCTTATGGTTTGTGCTAAATCCTGCTTTCGGATTTAAACGCTTCAAAAAGACACATGCCAACTGGCATAAGAATTGGGTGGCTGGTGCACCGATTGAATATTGGATCTTTACGCCGCTGGGATTTTGGCTGATGGTTCTATCGTATTCAGCAAACAACTAAAATAGATTCGTAATTAATCAAAGAAAAATTCCGGGCTCAATACGGCCTTAAGAAATACCTCATTACCCTCGTCGCGCTGCCGATGTGAGATCCACCATGCGTTGGATTTTTTTACAGTCCAGTCTTGTTCTTCGCCAGTCAGTAACAAGGAAGCCACCTCGCCCAACCAGGGCTGATGCCCAACGACCATCACGGGAATTTTTGACTCAGGCCAACCTACGACATCGATCACATCTGCCGCACTAGCCATGGGGCCAATCTCAGGAACAATTTTATATTTGCGACCTAAGGCGTCGACGGTTTGTATCGTTCGCGATGTGGGACTGCATAAAATTTTGCAACCACTGGGTAAAGTTCGATCTAACCAGGCGCCCATTCGTTGAGCCTGCTTGCGTCCCTGTTGCGTCAGCTCGCGCCCCTCATCGGGCTCTCCCGCTTCGGCTTGCGCATGACGCCAGAGAATTAAATCCATTTATCCACCTAAGGTGTTCATTAAATGTTGTTGTACGCTGAATTCTGCCTGAACTGTTCGCGACTTACGTCTATAATAAACCCCCTCCGAGTCCAGCTCCCAAGAATTCTTATTATCTTTGAGATAAGGTAACAGACCCTCTTGCAGTACACGTTTCTTCAGTTGCGGATCCAGCACAGGAAAAGCAATCTCAATACGCCTGAAAAGATTGCGGTTCATCCAATCTGCACTAGAAAGATAAACGTCATTAGCACCTTCATTATGGAAGTTGAAAATGCGGCTGTGCTCTAAAAATCGTCCAACAATGG
>CANGJE010000083.1 GCA_947454305.1 Oxalobacteraceae bacterium | reverse complement strand
TTAGGTTTGACCAATATGGTGGTGCACACAGGCCGGGTAGAGCAGTTTACTGATGAAAAAAAATTCGACGTCATTACGTCGCGCGCATTCGCCGAACTAAAAGATTTTGTCGAATGGTCAGGCCATTTATTAAGTGTTGGCGGAAAAATGATTGCGCTCAAAGGGCAAGCGCAAGCGAATGAATTAAGTGGTTTGCCGGCAGGATGGGAAATCACAAAACTGGAACGCATACAGGTGCCCGGATTGGTAGCCGAGCGGCATTTGGTGCACATAGCAAGAACCACGATTACTTAGTACGTATTTATTAAGTGCATTTAGCACGCGCAAACAGAAGACCAATCATCTTCAATGCATAACTAGTTCATCTGACGAGACAAGCACATGGCAAAGATTTTCTGCATAGCAAACCAGAAAGGTGGCGTTGGTAAAACCACGACGGCGGTTAATCTCGCAGCCGGCTTAGCCAACTTAAAGAAACGCGTTTTGCTGGTGGACCTTGATCCACAAGGTAATGCCACCATGGGTGCGGGCATCAACAAAGGTGAATTAAAAAGCTCGGTGTACGAAGTGTTGCTCGGCATGGGAGATTTAAAAACTGCGCGCACACATTCCGAGACGGGTCATTTTGATGTCTTGCCATCTAATCGCGAATTGGCGGGTGCCGAAGTAGAAATGGTCGAGCTCGATCAGCGTGAACAACGTTTGAAAATTGCATTGAGTATCGTGAAAGATGAATACGACTTTATTTTGATTGATTGTCCGCCTGCGCTCTCTATGCTGACCTTAAATGGTTTGTGTGCTGCCCACGGAGTGATCATTCCTATGCAGTGCGAATACTATGCACTCGAGGGCTTGTCCGACCTGGTCAACACCATCAAAATTGTTCACGCAAAAATGAACCCTGATCTGCAAGTCATTGGGCTTTTGCGTGTGATGTTTGATCCGCGCATGATGTTGTCGCAGCAGGTGTCAACGCAGCTGGAAAAACATTTTGGCGACAAAGTATTTAAAACCATTATTCCCAGAAATGTACGTTTGGCAGAGGCTCCATCCTACGGCGTACCCGGCGTGATTTTTGATGCCGCCGCCAAGGGCGCACAAGCCTACGTTGAGTTTGGTAAAGAACTGGTTGCGCGACTAGAAAAACAGTAAACCGAGTGCGTCGCGAAAAAACGTAACGAGCACTACAACGAATTTATTCAAGAAAGATTTTAAACGCATGATCACCAAAAAACCCAAAGGACTGGGACGCGGACTCGAGGCGCTGTTAGGCGACACCAATACCGACTTCGGAACCGAGGCCACGCGCGTTACCAATACAACGGCGACATTGCCAGTCAAAGCGCTTCAGGCCGGTAAGTATCAACCACGTACACGCATGGATGAAGGTCCATTAAATGAACTGGCGGATTCGATACGCGAGCAAGGTTTGTTACAAGCGATCTTAGTGCGTCCAATTTCGGATGGTAAGGCCGGCGTAACGCATGAAATCATCGCTGGCGAACGGCGCTTTCGAGCAGCGCAATTAGTTGGGTTGACTGACGTTCCGGTGTTGATCAAAGAAGTTGATGACAAAGCCGCGGCGGCAATGGCGTTGATTGAAAACATGCAGCGCGAAGACCTGAATCCACTGGAAGAGGCCCAGGGCATACAGCGGTTGATCGACGAATTTAATTTTACCCACGAACAAGCCGCCGGCTCGGTGGGCCGCTCGCGCAGCGCCGTTTCAAACTTGCTAAGACTGTTAAATCTCGCCAAGCCGGTTCAGGGCATGTTGATGGCGGGTGATCTTGATATGGGCCATGCGCGGGCTTTGCTGGCGGTCGATTCCGCTACCCAGATTACTTTGGCCAATCAAATCATCGGTCGGCGTTTGTCCGTGCGCGAGGCTGAAAAACTGGTGGTTCGATCCACCACAGGACAAGACGCATCGAAGGGCGGCAAAAACAAAGAAAAATCGCGCGATCTCGAGCGCTTAGAAGAAGAGCTCTCCGATGCACTGGCAACCACCGTCAGCATCAAGGTTGGCACGCGTAATAAGGGCGAAATGGTGATTGCCTTTGCTGGACTCGATCAGCTCGATGGCATCATCGCCCGGCTGCGTGCAAAGTGAATGCCGAAAATGTTAAAAAAACAAGGCTTAAGGCCATATTTCGGGCGGGCAAGAATTTGACGCTCTGCATCAACTTCCCTTATAATCGCTGGGTTTTGCAGAGCACGTCTCACTCCCTGTCCTTCGCAAACGTGATTTACGAAGGCACATCAGAGTCCTCCGGCCAGACCAAAAAGTCATCATGCTGCGCTTGGTTTTAATCCAGCTGGCGACGACTTTTTTTGCTGCCGTAGTCGCAGGCTTGGTGGCAGGAGTCCATGGATTTATCTCTGCGTTGCTGGGCGGCTTGTGTTGTGTGGTCCCTAACGGCGTGTTTGCTTTGCGCTTGTATATAGGGACAAAAAAACCTGGAACTTTAAGTCCGATGACTTTTTTCTTCGGCGAGTTCACCAAGATTGCATTTACGATCGCGCTGCTTGCAGCGGTCGTAGTCGGATACCGTGACCTGAATTGGCTGGCGCTTATCGCTGCTTTCATCGTTGCGCTAAAAAGTTACATCATCTTATTGTTTAGGCACTGACATGGCAGCAGAAACGGCAGTAGAAGGAGCGGCGCATGCGCCTACCGCTTCAGAGTACATCGTTCACCACCTGGGTCATCTCTCTACGCAGCACCAGGAAAAAATAATTGACTTCAGCATCATCAATCTCGACACAGTTTTCTGGTCGGTGTTGATGGGCGTGGTTGGTTTGACTTTTATGGTTGTCGCAGCGCATCGCGCTACTTCGGGCGTGCCGGGTCGTTTCCAGGCGTTCATTGAAATGGTCGTCGAAATGGTGAACGACCAAGCCAAGAACATCATTCATGGCGACCGCACATTCATAGCGCCACTCGCACTGACCGTATTCGTTTGGGTGTTCCTGATGAACTCGCTGGACTTTTTGCCAGTGGATTTGTTCTCTGGAATTTTCCGCCTGTTCGACATGGAGCCGCATTTCCGCATCGTTCCTACGGCCGATTTGAATGGCACCTTAGGTATGTCGATCGGTGTGCTAGCGCTCATGCTCTACTACAACGTCAAGATCAAAGGTCTGGGCGGTTTCATTCATGAACTCTTCTGTGCTCCGTTTGGTGCACACCCAGCCCTATGGATTCCTAACCTCGGTTTGAACATCATCGAATTCGTCGCTAAAACCGTATCACTCGGTATGCGACTGTTCGGGAACATGTATGCCGGTGAGTTGGTCTTCTTGTTGATCGCGCTGTTAGGCTCGACCGCAACGTGGTGGGGTTTTGGCATGCAGGTTATCGCTGGTTCCGTGTGGGCCATCTTCCACATTCTGATCGTTTTATTGCAGGCCTTTATTTTCATGATGCTGACACTGGTGTACATCGGTCAAGCACACGAAGGCCATTAATCGTTTTTGCTGTATTCGGGTTTTGTTTTTGACTTTTGATTATCTAAGGAGTTTTCATGACTAACGTCGCTTTCGTAGCACTCGCTTGTGGTTTGATCATCGGCCTCGGCGCTATCGGTGCATGTATCGGTATTGGCATCATGGGTGGTAAATTCATCGAAGCCTCAGCGCGTCAGCCAGAACTGATGAACGCACTGCAAACCAAAATGTTTTTGTTGGCTGGTCTGATTGATGCTGCGTTCCTGATCGGTGTTGGTATCGCGATGATGTTCGCGTTCGCCAATCCGTTCGCAGGTTAATTCCTGAATTCTCATCCTGCCGGGGCCCAGCCCCGGAGCCTGTTTATTTGAGAAGGAAAACACCGTGAACTTGAACGCAACTCTGTTTGCGCAGTTCGTCGTCTTCTTCATCCTCGCGATGTTCACGATGAAATTCGTGTGGCCGCCACTGATGAAGACACTCGACGATCGTGCGAAACGTATATCGGAAGGCCTTGCTGCTGCCGAACGTGGCAAGCACGAGCTAGCAGTCGCCGAAAAGCGTGTGCAGGTCGAACTCGCTCAGGCGCACGAAGAAACACAAAAGCGTGTCGTTGACGCTGAGCGTCGTGCAGCAGAAATCATCGAAGAAGCTAAAAAGCATGCGTTGGTAGAAGCCGCAGGCATCGTTGAAGCAGCGCGCCATGAGGCCGCTTCGGAGGCGATTCGTTTGCGCGATCTATTGCGTAATGATGTTGCAGCCCTCGCAGTTAAAGGTGCTGAGCAGATTCTTAAGCGCGAAGTTAATTCAGCCGCGCATGCAGATCTGTTGACCCAACTGAAAGCAGAGCTGTAATCATGGCTGAACTCGCAACGATCGCTCGCCCTTATGCCGAGGCTGTATTTCGTGTCGCGGTACCTGCCAAGTTAAACGCTTGGGCTGAAACGCTCTCCGAGATGGCGCAGGTAGCTGCGGTGCCTGAATTTCAGGCCATGGCACACGACCCGCGTATTACACACGCTGATGTAGCTGCAACGTTTTTATCTGCGCTGAAAGTAGCGGTTGATGAGCAGACCAAAAACCTAGTTGCTGAATTAGTGGATAACGGCCGTTTGTCATTGCTGGCAGAAATCGAGCATCAATTTCGCGAGCTGAAAAATGCTTATGAAAGCACCGCCGACGCAGAGATTGTCAGTGCCTTCCCTATGGATGGCGGACAAATCAGCGATTTGGTTTCTGCTCTCGAAAAGAAATTCGGCCGCAAGCTGAACGCTACCGTTACCGTCGATCAGGCGCTGATCGGTGGTGTGCGCGTTACCGTCGGTGATGAAGTATTGGATTTCTCTGTAAGCGCTCGACTCGAGCGCATGCATACCGCCTTGGTGGCGTGATACGCGGCGACAAAAAATTTTGACATTGCGAGTCGGGGCAACAGCTCTGACTCAACCAATCAGGAGCTAACATGCAACTCAACCCGTCTGAAATCAGCGAGCTGATCAAGAGCCGGATACAGGGCCTCGGCGCGGGTGCCGAGCTTCGTAATCAAGGTACTGTGATCTCCGTCACTGACGGTATCTGCCGCATCCACGGTCTGTCCGACGCGATGCAGGGCGAGATGCTTGAATTCCCAGGCAATACCTTCGGCTTGGCGCTGAACTTAGAGCGTGATTCCGTTGGCGCCGTTATTTTGGGCGCGTACGAACACATCTCTGAAGGCGACACCGTTAAATGTACCGGTCGTATTCTTGAAGTGCCTATCGGCCCAGAGCTGCGCGGTCGCGTAGTTAATGCGCTCGGTCAGCCTATCGATGGCAAAGGCCCGGTCAATGCAAAACTGCAAGCGCCCATCGAAAAGATTGCGCCGGGCGTTATTGCTCGTCAGTCCGTTTCGCAGCCACTGCAAACGGGTCTGAAAGCGATTGACTCCATGGTGCCTATCGGCCGTGGTCAGCGTGAGTTGATCATTGGCGATCGTCAAACTGGTAAAACAGCCGTTGCGATCGACACCATCATTAATCAAAAAGGTCAGGGCGTAACGTGTATCTACGTTGCGATCGGCCAAAAAGCGTCATCGATCAAAAACGTTGTGCGTGCACTCGATGAGCATGGCGCACTTGAGTACACCATCATTGTTGCAGCGTCCGCTTCTGAGTCGGCAGCGATGCAATTCGTATCGGCCTATTCCGGTTGCGCGATGGGTGAATATTTCCGTGATCGCGGCGAAGATGCCTTGATCATTTATGACGATTTGTCGAAACAAGCGGTGGCGTATCGTCAAGTGTCGTTGCTGCTGCGTCGTCCACCAGGTCGTGAAGCGTTCCCTGGCGACGTGTTCTATCTCCACTCACGTTTGCTCGAGCGTGCAGCGCGCGTTAATCCTGATTACGTTGAAGCGTTCACCAAAGGCGCAGTCAAAGGCAAAACGGGTTCATTGACCGCATTGCCAATTATCGAAACACAAGCGGGTGACGTTTCTGCGTTCGTTCCGACCAACGTGATTTCGATTACTGACGGCCAGATCTTCTTAGAGACCTCATTGTTTAATGCAGGTATTCGTCCAGCGATTAACGCCGGTATTTCGGTCTCGCGTGTGGGTGGTGCTGCGCAAACTAAAGTTATTAAAGGTTTGTCCGGTGGTATTCGTACCGACTTGGCGCAGTATCGTGAATTGGCAGCGTTTGCTCAGTTTGCTTCCGATCTGGACGAAGCAACCCGCAAGCAGCTCGATCGCGGTGCTCGTGTAACTGAATTGCTCAAGCAAGCTCAGTACGCACCACTGACAGTTTCATTGATGGCGGTTAGTTTGTTCGCTGTTAACAAAGGCTACCTCGACGATATCGAAGTTCGCGAAGTACTCGGCTTTGAACATGATCTGCATAAATTCCTGCAGACCAGCAACGCTGAATTACTCAAGCGTATCGAAGATACTAAACAACTCTCGAAGGAAGACGAAGCCGTGTTGACATCGGCCATCGAAAACTTCAAGAAATCGTTCTGATCTCAAACCGGGAGCATAGCAATGGCTGCAGGTAAAGAGATACGCGGCAAGATCAAGAGCGTCGAGAACACCAAAAAAATCACCAAGGCGATGGAGATGGTCGCCGCATCCAAAATGCGCAAAGCGCAGGAACGGATGCGTTCGGCCCGTCCATACAGCGAAAAAATCCGTACCGTGTCGGCGCATCTTGCGCAGGCTAATCCGGAATACACGCATCCGTTTTTGGTGAAGCACGAGAAAAGCAAAAAGATTGGCATCATCGTCATCACAACAGACAAAGGTTTGTGCGGTGGTTTAAACACCAACGTGCTACGTCAGGTGACGAATCGTATGAAAGAGTTCGAAGCAGCTGGCAACAAGGTCGAGCTCGTCACGATGGGTAACAAAGGTTTTGGTTTCATGAATCGTATTGGCGCAAAAGTAGTCGCGCATTACGTCAACATGGGCGATACGCCTCACCTTGAGCATCTGATTGGGCCGGTCAAAGTGCTGCTCGATTCTTACGATGATGAGCAACTCGATGCGGTGTACATCTGCTACACCCGCTTCATTAACACCATGAAGCAAGAGCCCGTGTTTGAGCAATTGCTGCCGCTGACAGCCGACAAGATGGAGCCAGTGAATAGTTATTCCTGGGACTACTTGTACGAGCCCGATGCGAAATCTGTAATCGATGAATTGTTGCTGCGTTACGCAGAAGCGCTGGTGTATCAAGCCGTGGTTGAAAACATGGCGTCTGAGCAAGCAGCGCGTATGGTCGCGATGAAAGCGGCGACTGATAACGCCGGTAGCGTTATTGGCGAGCTCAAGCTGATCTACAACAAGACGCGTCAAGCAGCAATTACTAAAGAACTCTCTGAGATCGTCGCCGGTGCGGCAGCGGTTTAAGACACTAAAACGAATTTCTATTTTTATTTAAAGGAACGAAAATGGCTGATGGCAAAATCGTTCAGTGTATCGGTGCTGTGGTCGACGTTGAATTCCCGCGTAACGCCATGCCCAAGATTTACGATGCGCTGAAAATGGAAGGTTCTGCGCTCACCCTCGAAGTGCAGCAGCAGCTCGGCGACGGCATAGTCCGCACCATTGCGCTCGGTTCTTCAGACGGTCTGCGTCGTGGCATGATCATCCAAAATACAGGCAAGCCGATCATGGTGCCCGTCGGTACAGGCACACTCGGTCGCATTATGGACGTGTTGGGTAATCCAATTGATGAAGTGGGCCCAGTCAAATCAGACAAGCTCGCATCGATTCACCGTGCAGCCCCAGCGTACGATGAACTCTCGCCTTCGCAAGAATTGCTCGAAACCGGCATTAAAGTTATTGACTTGGTCTGCCCATTTGCTAAGGGCGGTAAAGTTGGTTTGTTCGGTGGCGCGGGTGTAGGTAAGACCGTGAACATGATGGAACTGATCAACAACATCGCAAAAGCACACTCGGGTTTGTCCGTGTTTGCTGGTGTGGGTGAGCGTACTCGTGAGGGTAACGACTTCTATCACGAGATGATTGAAGCCGGCGTTGTGAACACCGATGACTTCACCAAATCAAAAGTAGCGATGGTGTACGGTCAGATGAATGAGCCACCAGGTAACCGTTTGCGCGTTGCGTTGACTGGTTTGACGATCGCTGAATCCTTCCGTGATGAAGGTCGTGACGTTCTCTTCTTCGTCGATAACATTTACCGTTACACACTGGCCGGTACCGAAGTATCCGCGCTGCTGGGTCGTATGCCTTCAGCGGTGGGTTATCAGCCGACACTGGCCGAAGAAATGGGCCGTCTGCAAGAGCGTATTACGTCAACTAAAACTGGTTCGATTACATCGATTCAGGCAGTGTATGTTCCAGCCGATGACTTGACCGATCCATCACCAGCAACTACGTTTGCTCACTTGGATTCCACCGTTGTTTTGTCGCGTGACATCGCTGCTTTGGGTATTTATCCAGCGGTTGATCCACTCGATTCAACCTCACGTCAGCTCGATCCTAACGTCGTTGGTCCTGACCACTACGACACAGCTCGTGCTGTACAAGGCACGTTGCAGCGCTACAAAGAATTGCGCGACATTATTGCGATTCTGGGTATGGACGAATTGGCACCAGAAGATAAATTGTTGGTGGCTCGCGCTCGTAAGATGCAGCGTTTTCTGTCGCAGCCTTTCCACGTGGCCGAAGTGTTTACCGGTTCGCCAGGCAAATACGTTTCACTGAAAGACACGATCAAAGGATTCAAGATGATCGCTTCCGGTGAACTCGATCATTTGCCAGAGCAAGCGTTCTACATGGTTGGCACGATTGATGAAGCCATCGAAAAAGCTAAGAAGATTCAATAAGCGATAAAGTACAGCGGCATGGTGACATGCCGCTTTTTTCGCTATCTCGCTTAATCAAAAAGGGTTTTTATGTCCAACACCATTCAGGTTGATGTGGTTTCAGCAGAAGAGCAGATTTATTCTGGTCCGGCTGAATTCGTCACACTTCCCGGTGAAGTCGGTGAATTGGGAATTTATCCAAGACATACACCGCTCATCACACGTATCAAGCCCGGCGCAGTTCGTATCAAAGTACCTGGCGCGGCAGAAGAAGAATTTGTGTTTGTCGCAGGCGGCATACTCGAAGTGCAGCCCCATGGTGTAACCGTCATGGCTGACACCGCAATTCGTGGCAAGGATCTCGACGAAGCTAAAGCCAATCAAGTCAAAAAAATGGCAGAGGAAGCGATGGTTAATCGTGAATCTGACATCGATTATGCGGTTGCGCAAACTGAGCTAACGATTGCACTCGCACAGCTGGCCGCGATTCAACGTTTGCGTCACAAGAAATAAAAAAGCAAAGAAAAAAAGTACCCAATAAAAAAGGCAGCTTTGGCTGCCTTTTTTATTTCATGCAAGCTACGCAAGCAAGGTAACCGTCCGGTAAACACCGTCGTGACTTAATCGAAGCCTTTTGCTAGTTAGCGTCGAGCTGTAAATTCCACGGCAAGAGTTCTGCTACTCGATTGACCGGATGGTCGGCGATCACGGTTAATACATGCCGTAGATACGTTTCTGGATTGATCTCATTTAATCGTGCCGTACCCAGCAGACTGTAGAGCGATGCTGCTCGTTCACCACCGGCATCAGACCCCAGAAACAAATAATTCTTGCGCCCCAAAGCTACACCCCGTAGAGCACGCTCTGCTGCATTATTGTCGATCTCAATACGACCATCCTCCAGATAGCGAGTTAACGCCTTCCAGTGATTCATCGCATAGCCGATCGCGTCCGCTGTAATGGATTTACGTGAGATAGCCCCTCGCTGACTCGTTAGCCATTCATGCAGCTCATGGAGTATGGGGTGAGCCAGCTCTTGCCGTACTCGTCTTCGCTCGTTGGCTGGACTGCCTCGAATCGACGATTCGATGTGGTAGAGCGCAGCAATCTGCGCTAGCACATGCGTGGTAATCGGTGTGGGGCTAGTGATGTGAATGTCATGGAACTTGCGTCGTGCGTGTGCCCAACAACCTGCTTCAGTGACTTTGCCTGTGGCATAGATGGCGTCATAGCCTGCATAGGCATCGGCTTGAAGTATGCCGCTAAAGTCTTTTAGGTGTGTCTGTGGATGGATACCCTGGCGGTTAGCTGAGTAAGCAAACCATACCGCAGGTGCCTGTGACAGACCCGCTGGACGATCATCTCTCACATAGGTCCATAAGCGTGCTTGTTTAGTCTTGCCTGTGCCAGGTGCTA
>CANGJE010000082.1 GCA_947454305.1 Oxalobacteraceae bacterium | reverse complement strand
GCGGTCACATGGGCGGCAAAGTGTTGGTGCCTTCACGTGAAGCCGTTGAAAAGTTGAACGCAGCCCGTCTGGCCGCTGACGTATCAGGCACACCAACCATTCTGGTTGCCCGTACCGATGCAGAAGCAGCCGATCTGTTGACCTCGGATGTTGATCCTATCGATCGTCCTTTCTGCACTGGCGAGCGCACTGTTGAAGGCTTCTTCAAAACACGTGCAGGCGCTGATCAAGCGATTTCGCGTGGCTTGGCTTACGCACCTTATGCAGATCTGGTGTGGTGTGAAACCGGCAAGCCTGATTTGGCTTTCGCGAAAAAATTTGCAGAAGCTATTCACGCTAAATTCCCAGGCAAGATGCTGTCGTATAACTGCTCACCATCGTTCAACTGGAAGAAAAATCTGGATGACGCAACGATCGCTAAATTCCAAAAAGAACTCGGCGCGATGGGTTACAAGTTCCAGTTCATCACATTGGCTGGCTTCCACGCACTGAACTACTCGATGTTTAATCTGGCTCACGGCTATGCACGCAACCAGATGTCGGCCTTCGTTGAATTGCAAGAAGCTGAATTCGCCGCTGCTGAAAAAGGCTTTACCGCCGTTAAGCACCAGCGCGAAGTCGGTACCGGTTATTTCGACGCAGTGACTCAAGCTATTCAGCAAGGCCAGTCATCAACGACGGCATTGCACGGTTCAACCGAAGACGAGCAATTCTTCGACAAGAAAGTCGCTTGATGTAAGGTTTAGAGGGCGCTCAAGCGCTCCGCCTGATCAGCGAAAGGCTGAGGAGACAAAGTCTAAAAGAAGGGCCGCACCTCACAAGGGTGCGGCTTTTTTCTTTGGGCTTGATAGAATCTATGTCTTATCACTCGCCGCTACGGCTCTTTCATGTTCAGCTACCGACACGCCTTTCACGCTGGGAACCACGCCGATGTGCTTAAGCACATGGTTTTAATCCAGTTATTGCAGTACCTGAACCAAAAAGAAACCCCGTACATGGTGATCGACACCCATGCGGGCGCAGGCACCTATCAGCTCGATGGCGAATACGCCAGCAAGAGTGGCGAAGCCGAGTCAGGCATAGGCCTACTGTGGGATAGGGACGATGCCCCAAGCGTGGTGTCAGAGTATCTCGAGCAGATACGTGCACTCAATCCGTCTGGCCGCTTGCGTCATTATCCCGGCTCGCCTTTTTTGGCTGAACACATCATGCGCGAGCAAGATCGCTTGCGACTGTTTGAGATGCATCCCACCGATGTACGTCAGCTTCAAGAAAATTTTCGCAAACTAGAAGCCCACCAAGTGGCTAATGGTGTTAACGCAACCACTCGTGGCAAGCGCGTGATGATTCAGCGTGCCGATGGCTATGCGAGTCTGAAAGCCTTATTACCGCCGCCATCGCGCAGAGGCTTAGTGTTGATTGATCCATCGTATGAAGATAAAGATGACTATCGCAAGGTGAAAGTGGCCATTGAAGAATCGCAGAAACGATTTGCTACCGGCACCTTCGCAGTTTGGTATCCGGCGCTAGGCCGCCTCGAATCGCAGCAACTGCCTGAACGCCTCAAACGCTGCGCAGCATCCGATTGGTTACATGTCAATTTGTCGGTTAGAGGCTATGTGGAAGGCCAGGGTTTGTATAGCAGCGGTATGTTCATCATCAACCCACCCTGGACCTTAAAGGCCGCCTTAGAGCAGGCAATGCCCTGGCTTGCGGAAGTGCTGGGTGAGGGTACGGGTAGTTTCGTGCTGCAATCAGGCACAGCAGCACGCGTTAAGAAAGAGCGCGACGAATGAACAAGGCCTTTGTCAAAGAATCCTCTGGCGAGGACGACGACGACGATCTGGGCCAAGGTCTGCCCCCGATTCCAGCAGGCGCTAAAAACTACATCACGCCGCAGGGTTATCAACGTATTCGCGAAGAGCTGTTTAGTTTGATCGATGTTGAGCGGCCTGAAGTGGTCAAGATTGTTCACTGGGCCGCATCGAATGGAGACCGCTCTGAAAACGGCGACTACATTTATGGCAAACGTCGCTTACGTGAGATTGATCGACGAATTCGTTTTCTAACTAAACGTATGGATCTTGCGGAAGTGGTTGATCCTGCAATTCATCACGGCAGCGATCAAGTATTTTTTGGTGCAACCGTAACGTACCTTAATCGTCAGGGCGTAGAACAAACGATACGAATTGTCGGTATTGATGAGATCGATCCCTTGAATGGAAAAATTAGCTGGGTTTCACCGGTGGCACGGGCGCTCACCAAATCCAGAGAAGGCGATGTTGTCACGCTGAATACCCCATCTGGCCTGGATGAGCTTGAAATAATCGCCGTCGAATACCCTGCGCCAGTCTGACGTAAAATAATATTTTTCCATGATTCATAACGCTAGAAATACATGGCTATCGTTTTCCCTACATTGAATCATCCCTTGCGAGTACCGCTCGCTGCGGAAATCCATTCGCGCCCGCCGATACGCCTTGAGGCGCCCGAGCGCATCACCCATTTAGGTATTTTTGGGCGCAACGAGCCCGAAGAAAATCAAACAGTCGGTGTGCAGACTCAGCTACTGGCTGACTTTTGTTTGCACTATGGCGTCACTCCACCTGTTGCGGAAGCTAAATATTTTTTTCACGACTTCGGTCGTTTTCGCTTGAAGTGGGAAGGCCACAGCGAATTTGCTAGCTTTACCTTTGTTTCAAGCGTGCATGGTGATTCAAAATCAGAGGGATTATTTGACCGCATGCCTTCTGAAGATTTACCTCAAGAGTGGCTTTTGCGTTTGCAAGGTAAGTTGATGGTAGCAACCCACATCGTGCTTGAAAGCGCAGCGATGCCCCCTGATGAAGCAGTACCCCATATGCGTCGCCTATTCGAAGGTAATCCCATTGTAGGTTGTGAAGCATCACAAGCGGCACAGGTTTGGACAGATTTCCAGATTCATGCGAGTGGGTTCGTTCGCTTTGTTGTTCGCGATGCGGGATTGAAAGGCCAGCAGGCAGGTCGCCTAGTACAACGAATTCTTGAAATAGAAACCTACCGTAAGATGGCAATGCTAGGTTTGCCAAACGCGCAGCGCGCTGGTCCAATACTCAATACGATTGAAGCTGAGCTCGCCTCTCAAACTGCCGCCATGGTCGACATGGATAAGACAGGTCACAAAGGCGACGAAGAAGGTATGGCAGAAGAGCAGCTTCTGCTTGAACGTATCACTAGTCTGGCCGCACGACTAGAACAGCTAGCAGTCGATAACAGCTACCGCTTCTCTGCATCGAATGCCTACTTTAAACTCGTTCATTCGCGTATCGAGGAATTACGAGAGCGTCGGATTGAAGGTGTGCCAACCATCAGCGAATTTATGCAGCGTCGCCTTACACCCGCAATGAATACTTGTTTGTCGACTGATAGACGACAAAAAACGTTGGCAGAACGAATCGCTAATACGAATTCCTTGCTAAGAACGCGCGTTGGTATTCGTCAGGAGCAGCAAAACAACCAAATTCTTCAGTCAATGAATAAGCGCGCAGCACAACAATTACGCTTGCAGCAAGCCGTTGAAGGTTTATCGGTAGTGGCTATTTCTTACTATCTGGCGGGTTTGGTGAGTTATGTCGGAAAGGCACTCAAAGCGGCTGGCCTACACATTGATACTGACTTGATGACGGGCATCTCTTTGCCAATCTTGGGATTAATTGTGTGGGTGGGGTTACGGCAGCTGAAAAAGAATCTGAGTTAAATCCTCAAGACAGGATATGAGTACGAGAATAAACGCGAAGAGTACGCTCAACTGCGCTCGCGCAAGATGCGTTCAACACCTTTGACGCGTTTAACATTGCGCATCAGTCGCGCCAAATGAATGCGGTCTTCCACTTGTACGGTAAACCTCAATTCGGTCATGAGGCCAGCATGGCTTTCATCCATGCCAACATGAACAATATTGGAATCCGATTCATTAATCTCTGCAGCTAGTCGAGCCAGAGCGCCTTTTTCATCTTGCAATAACACTCGGATACGGCATTCGAAACGACGCGCATGGTCGGCCGCCCAACTCACATCAATCCAACGCCCTTGCTCTTTAGCGCGTTGACGTTTTGCCACTTCACAATCGGCCACATGCACTTGCAGTGTCTGGTCGCGCCGTAACTGACCTGCCAAGGCATCACCTGGAATGGGTAGGCAACAGTTGGCAAGTTGTACCGATGTGCTGGGTTCGCGCCCTGAAATAACGACAGGCTTGATTTTGCTTTCAGCGCTACTAGCGGCTTCTTTAGGTTGGTTTTTGTCAGCCTGGTTTGCTTCCAAGCCTTGAATATGTCGCGCAACCAGCATGGCCATACGTTTACCAACACCAATTTCTGCGTAGAGATCACTGACAGATTTCACACCGGTTTCATTCAGCAGACGATCCGCAATTTGCGTAGGAATTTTCGAGGGTAGCTCAAGCACAGCCAGCGATTGCTCTAACAACATGCGGCCCAGATCTATCGCTTCTTCTCTGTCGATAGTGCGTAAGTGGTGACGTATAGCAGAGCGTGCTTTACCGGTACGAACGAAGGCTAGCCAATTCGGTGTAGGTCGTGCATCGTCCGATACATCAATGGCCACGATATCGCCATTGCGAAGTTCTGTTTTAAGCGCGGCTTGTTCGTGATTAATGCGAGCAGACACCGCGTGATCGCCAATGTCGGTATGAATAGAATAGGCAAAATCAAGCGCAGTAGCCCCGCGCGGTAGCGCGATGATGATGGATTTTGGGGTGAACACATATACAGAGTCGGGGAATAAATCGACTTTGACATGCTCAAGGAATTCCGCAGAGTCACCGGTTTGATGCTGAATATCCAGCAGCGATTGCAGCCAGGCGTGCGTGCGCTGCTGCAGATCGGTCAGTTGTCCGTCTTGGTTTTTGTAAAGCCAATGAGCAGCAACTCCTGACTCGGCCACACCATGCATATTTTCGGTACGAATCTGAAATTCAACCGGTGTGCCATACGGACCAATCAAGGTCGTATGCAGAGACTGATACCCGTTGAGCTTGGGTATGGCGATGTAATCTTTGAATTTACCTGGCATAGGCTTAAACAGCGCATGTAAGGTACCGAGTGCCATGTAGCAGCTCTCGAAATTTTCGACCACAACGCGAAACCCATACACATCCAACACCTGCGAGAAAGTCAGGTGCTTGTTGCGCATTTTTCGATAAATGCCGTACAAGGTTTTTTCGCGACCGTACACACCGGCCTTGATGCCAGCACGGTCTAGCGCCTCTTTGACTGACGTCAGTATCTTGCTGACCACTTCACGACGATTGCCTCGTGCAGCGCGTAGCGCTTTTGAAATCGTGCGATAGCGTAGCGGATATAAATGAGAAAAAGAAAGCTCTTGCAGCTCGCGGTAGATATTGTTGAGACCTAAGCGGTGCGCGATCGGTACATACACTTCCATGGTCTCGCGCGCAATGCGTCGACGTTTGTCTGGCGACATGGCGTCCAGCGTGCGCATATTGTGCAGGCGATCGGCGAGTTTGACCAAAATAACGCGCACATCTCGCGCCATCGCCAGCAGCATTTTGCGGAAATTTTCCGCTTGCTGTTCGATCTGACTTTGGAATTCAATTTTGTCCAGCTTAGATAAGCCGTCGACAAGGGCGGCTACGGGAGCACCAAACCGTTCTATCAATTCATCTTTGCGAACGTCCTGATCTTCCATGACGTCATGCAGAAGCGCAGCCATGATCGCTTGCGCATCGAGTTTCCACTCGGCGCAGATCTCAGCAACGGCTATTGGGTGAGAAATATACGGTTCGCCAGACTTACGCACCTGACCCAGATGCATCTCGTCTGAGAACCGGTAGGCTTCTTTGATTTTTTTGAGTTCGGCGGGGCTAAGGTACTCAGCCAACGTTGCGGTCAACTCAGTGACGGACGCAACGCCTACCGCATTCGGTGGATTCTTATCAGATGATAGGGGAAATTTCGATGGCGCAGCGGCTGATGTCCTCCGGGTGACGGAGGGTGCGGGGGTATCAGCGGATGTCGGATTCATCAGAGCCGACCCGTGTTCACGGGGTTATCGTAATTAGCCGGGTACTTTTTTCAGCATTTCTATGCCAACCAGTCCTGCCGCGACTTCACGCAATGCAGTAACGGTGGCTTTGTCATCCGACAGTACTTTCGGGGTGTGACCCTGAAGGAGTTGACGAGCACGGTAGGTGGCAACCAGCGTGAGCTGAAAGCGGTTAGGTATGCGTTTCAAACAGTCTTCGACAGTAATACGTGCCATGGTGTCTCCAGAGTTCGGACTAGATTAATTCTGTTTAACGTGAATGCCGAAATTGGCAAATAGAGAGCGATTGCGCTCGGCCTGCTGCGAGAATCGGCAGCGTGAGGCCTGGACGATAGCGATTAATTGGTTCAGCGCCACCTCAAATTCTGTGTTGATAATAACATACTCGAACTCAGGGGCATGCTGGATCTCACCACTAGACGCTTGCACTCGCCGAGCAATGACGTCATCTGAATCTTGTGCGCGTTTGCGCAGTCGTTCTTCCAACGTCGCCAGCGATGGCGGCAGAATAAAAATACCAACGGATTCGGGATAGTGTTTTTTGATCTGCTGCGCGCCTTGCCAATCGATTTCTAGCACCACGTCATGACCAGCATCAGTGTGCTCCGCTATAACCTTACGTGAGGTTCCGTAATAATTGCCATGCACTGAAGCAGATTCAAGAAACTCGCCTTCTTGCTGACGCTTTAAAAAATCTGATTCGCTCAGAAAAAAATATTCATGGCCATGCTGCTCACCAGGCCGTGGTGCTCGGGTTGTGCACGATATAGATAGCTTGACCGAGGGCTCGCTCTGTAAAAGTGAATTCACCAGAGACGACTTGCCCGCACCCGAGGGGGCGGCAATCACGAACAGGCTTCCAGATGAGGCGGTTGAACTAGTCATGAGATACGTAATGGGCCTAAGGACTTATTGCATAGTTATTCTAGATTTTGTACTTGCTCACGCATCTGCTCAATCAGCAGCTTCATTTGCATGGAGGCGTCGGAGAGTTCTTTTAGAGCGGCTTTCGAACCCAAGGTATTGGCCTCGCGATTGAGTTCTTGCATCATAAAGTCTAGACGCTTGCCGACTTGCCCACCTTTTTTCAAAATGGCGCGGGTTTCTGTTAAGTGGCCAGACAATCGTGTGAGTTCTTCTGCTACGTCCATACGTATACCGTATAGCGTGACTTCCTGACGTATGCGGTCTTGCACTTCATCTTTACTGATAGAGGGTGAAGTGCTGCCTTCAGCTAAGCTAATGCCCAGAGCTTCTTGCATGCGATCAATCGCTTTTTGGCGGAATTGCTCAATGGCTTTGGGAATGAGTGGGGAAATGTGCTGAACAATTTGTTCTATATCAGAGACGCGCGATAGCAGCATCGTTTCGAGTGCAGCGCCTTCACGCTCGCGCGATTCAACAAAAGCTTGCAAGACAGTCGCCATGGTTGTCTGGACATCAGCTAGAAGATTATCTTCACCGACTTCGCTATCCGACAGTACCCCCGGCCAGCGCAGTAATTCATTCACCGTTAGCGGGCGGGCTTGGTCGAACTGGGTTAATACCTGCTGCTGTGCCTTGGCAAGGGAAGACAGCAGTGGTTCGTTAATAGCCAAACTAGTACCCGCCGAAGCCTTGCGCCCGAAGGACAAACGGCATTCCACCTTGCCACGTTGCACCTTTCCCATGATGGCTTCACGCAACAACGGCTCCAAGGAGCGAAGATCATCATTCATGCGAAATTGGAGATCGAGAAACCGAGAGTTGACGCTCTTTAGCTCGAGGGTGATCGTGCCGGCATCGCTCTCGCGGGCACTGATCGCATAGCCGGTCATGCTGCGAATACTCAAAATAGGGTTCCTATCAGGTGCTTTTGTCTTTACAAAACATTAATAAATCCACACAATTCCGACCCGGGAAATTCACTGCGCAAAGACATCAATGGTCGTTCAACACAACGCTGCATTGCCAGACGGACTGGAAATCAGCGGATATCGCATTGTAAAGAAGATTGCTGTCGGGGGCTTCAGTATTGTCTATCTTGCTCAAGATGGTCAGGGCAGTGAAGTGGCGATCAAAGAATATCTTCCCGCCGCTTTAGTGCGTCGCATGCCCGGTGAACTGGAGCCTGTCGTGGCGCGCGAACATCGCGATTTATATCGAATAGGTTTAAAGTATTTTTTTGATGAAGGGCGCGCGCTCGCATCGATCGTTCATCCGAATGTGATCCGCGTACTGAATTTTTTCCGTGCTAATGAAACCGTTTATCTAGTCATGAGCTATGAGCATGGACGATCGTTGCAACAGCATGTTGCGCGGCGCCGAAAGAAAGGTGACAAACCACTGGTATCTGAAGCTGCGATACGAGGCATGTTTGCACAAATCATGGATGCCTTGCGTGAAGTGCATACCCATAAATTGCTACACTTAGATCTTAAGCCCGCTAATATTTATTTACGCAACGATGGCACGCCAATATTGCTGGATTTTGGTGCGGCCCGACAAACCCTGCAAACAGATTTATCGACAATTCACCCTATGTATACCCCGGGCTTTGCTGCTCCCGAGCTGCATGCAAAGAAAGAGCTAGGGCCTTGGACTGACATCTACAGCATTGGAGCATCGATTTTTAATTGCATGGTCGGTGTGCCGCCTCAGTCAGCGATTGAACGCGAACGTGAAGATCGCATGGATGAATTTTACGGAGATCTAGAAACTATCTACACGCCTGACTTATTAAAACTTGTGCGCTGGAGCTTGATGTTAGATCCGCTTAAGCGTCCGCAAAGCGTGTTCGCATTACAGAAAGCTATGCGTCTATTACCCGATCCAACTCAAGCGCCTGATACCTTACTTTCGCGCTTGCGAAAAATGGTGAACTGACGATGCGTTTCTCAATCTATCAACAAAGCCAGGCCGGTGGTCGTGCGACTAATCAAGATCGTATGGGTTACTGCTTTACGCGCGAATCCTTGCTGCTGTTACTGGCCGATGGCATGGGTGGGCATTTGCATGGTGAACTAGCCGCTACGTTGACTTTGCAAACCATGGGTTCGTTATTTCAGAAAGCCGCTAGCCTTTTAGTCCCCGACCCCGAAGCTTTTTTGGATGAATTAATATATTCCTCACATCTCGCTTTGCATAGATATCGTTCGCAGAATCGACTTCAAGATACGCCTCGTACCACCGTCGTTGCCTGTCTTGTGCAAGAGGGTAAAGCAGTGTGGGCGCATTGCGGCGACTCCCGACTATATTGGCTCCGTGGCGGCCGTATTTTGTCGCGCACCACCGATCACTCACATGTAGAAAAATTGGTGGCCATGGGACGCTTGTCACCACATCAACGCATGCAGCATCCTGATCGCAACAAACTGTATAACTGCTTGGGCGCGCCAACCTTGCCCATCATTACCAAGTCGACCGCCGGTAGCTTAAATGAGCGCGATCAGTTGCTGCTTTGTTCGGATGGTTTATGGGGCAGTATCCCCGAACATGAACTTGCGTATCGCCTTTCAGCGCGACCACTCGAAGAAGCTGTGCCGGAGATGGTTAGGAGTGCGGTTCAGATCGGTGGCAAAAACGGCGATAATGTCACCGCGTTGGCGCTGACATGGCTAGGAGCAGACAACGAGATGGGCGGCGGTACGTTTTTAACCGAAGGTTTGCCGCGCGATCGAGTCATCACTAGCATTCAGCCTGCGCCACAAGATGCGAGTGTTTCAGAGGTAGACCGCAGCGGAGCACAAGCCATTGAGCAGGCGATGGCGCAGATACGAATCGCCAATCAAAAAACATAAAAATTCGAGGATAAGTTGTCAAATTCAAATGCATTGCGACCTAGTGGTCGCCCCGCTGACCGTTTGCGCGACGTGCGCTTAACACGCCATTTCACCCGTCATGCGGAAGGTTCTGTCTTGGTGGAATTCGGTGATACGCGCGTGCTGTGTACCGCCAGCGTCGATGAAAAAGTCCCACCATTTTTGCGCGGGCAGGGCAAAGGTTGGTTAACGGCTGAATATGGCATGCTGCCCAGATCAACGCATACACGCATGGACAGAGAAGCTGCTAAAGGTAAGCAATCAGGCCGCACGCAAGAAATTCAGCGCTTGATAGGCCGTTCCTTGCGCGCCGCGTTTGATTTACAAGCCTTTGGTGAACGTACCTTGCAAATCGACTGCGATGTACTGCAAGCCGATGGTGGAACACGCACCGCAGCCATTACCGGCGCGATGGTAGCCTCGTACGATGCAT
>CANGJE010000081.1 GCA_947454305.1 Oxalobacteraceae bacterium | reverse complement strand
TCGCAGTTGAATGCGTCAACCATTCCGGTGCCCGATGGCGCGTTGCGTTTGATGGACTGGTTGCCAGCACACTTACCACCGCCGCAACGTGCAGCGCTGATTCATGGTGACTTTCGTTTAGATAATTTAATTTTTCACCCAAGCGAGCCCCGAGTGATTGGCGTACTTGATTGGGAACTATCGACCATCGGTGATCCAGTATCTGATTTTGCGTACCACTGCATGAGTTGGCATATACCGCCTTCGTTATGGCGCGGTATTGGCGGACTTAATCTTTCGCAATTAGGTATTCCCGAAGAATCTATCTACAAACAAACCTATTTCGAAGGACGTGCTGCTATCGATCCGTCGGCATGGCGTTTTTATCTGGCGTTTAATTTATTCCGTATGTCAGCGATCTTGTTTGGTATCGCTGAACGTGCGCAGCAAGGAAACGCGAATTCAGCCGATGCAGTACAAACAGGTGCTAAAGCCGGGCCACTGGCTGATTTAGGTTGCGAGATTGCGGGGATTTGAGAAGCAATTTCGACATATCGCTCATCTAGCGTTATGTTGATTTGGTAATAGTTGATTCAGTGCTACGTTGACGTAGTAATTTCCTCGTCCGATCTTTCGTTTGATCAAAAAATCTGTGTCGCACAGCGCATCTAGATAGCATGTGGCCGTCATAGAACGGTTGCATAGGAATCAAACTCGCCGAAATCATGACAGAAGCATTCTCAGATGAAATATGCTTTTGCCATGATTCCGGCGACTGCTTGGCTGTCTTGGCCAGGGCTTGCTTCTCATGCCGCCGTAAAGATTTCACCGGCTTGGTATGAGAACCTGCTTTGCGGAATTTTGCTAGCACCACGAAGGGATTGCGTGGCGTGCCTTTCGGTTTCATTTTGTATTTCCTTTACTTTGGGTTAATTCAAAAATGATGCATGTTCGCGGCGAAGTTTAATACGCTTCAGAAGCCAACGCTTGCAGAGTAATCAGACTTTTTGCGTGCACCAACTCACGCTGGCAAAGAGCTTTACCAGAAATTTTTTATTTTTCGAATCTTTCTGCGATGACTGCGAACTCTCGGAGCCATGGCTCTAAGTGCGCAATGTCAAACGTTCGCGTTTCTAACATCTCGATCATCTCGGCATAGATTTGCATCGTTGATCGTTGTAAACGCCAACTGCATGCCTAGTACATCCGCCACTGTAAGGTAATCGTGCGCCACGCGTTACTTCGCCACTTCTCGGTAGAGACTGTCGAACTCTTCCAAGCTGGATGCGAAAGAGGCCATCACATGTCGGCGAGGGCGATCTTTTTGCTGTCGGTCAATGTAGTCGCGCAAAGCTTCATCAAGCACTGCCTGAAACTGGCGCCCTTGGTTTTCGGCGATCTGGCGCAGTGCGGCTAGTACCTCAGGTGAGGCTTGACAAGAGAATTCTTCATGGGCGGGAGTGGTCATATTTACCTCTTTCATAAAACATCTTGAAATTTCACGATATAGCAAGATGGTTAGGCGCGCCAGTCTGTGGCACTCGGCTGAAGCCTCACTTCTCCACCCGCGTGGCCGCGAATTCATGTCAGCACAAACCCCAAAGTAAAAACCACCGCAAGGGTGGTCTTTTATTTGATGGAGGCGGCGGGAATCGGCTCGTAAGCCGGTGCTCGCGTTGCATCGCTCGCCCGCTCGGTTTGGCTCATAGCTTTGGCGCAGCTTTGGCGGATAGGCGCCTTTTTGAGGCAGATTACTCCTCTATCATGTGACGCTGTGTTGATTTAGTAATATTTGATTCAGTGCTACGTTGACGTAGTAATTTCCGCGTCCGATTTTTCGTTTGACCAAAAAGCCTGTGTCGCACAGTGCATCCAGATAGCGTGTGGCCGTCATGCGCGACACATTCAGATCTCGCTGTAAGAATTCAATTTTGGTGTACGGGTGACTGAACAAATTGTTGATCAAATCTTGACTATAAAATTTGTGTTGATCACGAATGCGATGCTTGTAGTCCATCAAGGCATTCTTGATCGCTTGCACTGTGAGTAATGCGCTGCCTGCTGTTATCTCCACTGCCTCCAGGATGTAAAGCACCCAATCCTCCCAGATGTCATCTACACGCACGCGTTGCAGCAGGTCGTAATATCGGTTCTTGTTGCGAACAATATGCTGGCTAAGGTAGAGCGCCGGGATGTCAAGCAGCCCTTCCTTAACCAAGTAAAGCACATTGATGATTCGCCCGGTTCGACCATTGCCGTCATAGAACGGATGAATCGACTCGAACTGATGATGAATCAGTGCCATCTTGATTAGTGGATCAGCATCAAACAAATCTGGCTCATTAACGAAGCGCTCAAGGTCTCTCATCAAACCTTTGATTTCTTCTGGATCCTGCGGAGGCGTATACACCGTGCGGCCCGCGCCATCTTTAAGGGCTGTACCGGGCAACTTTCGAAAGCCAGCATTGTTACGTTCTAAGTCGCCTTGAATCTGGATAATGTGATTCGATGTCAGTAAACCCGATTGGCGGACCAGCTCGAATCCCACCCTTAGGGCCTGTCGATACCGCATTACTTCCTTGGCTGCGGGGTTGGCAAACGCGTCCGGAAGTACCTCATCTTTGAATAGTTCATCGTGCGTGGTAACGATGTTTTCGATCTCGGAGCTGTCTTTAGCCTCCTGCAAGCCGAGCGTGTTGATCAAGATGCCTTGATTAGGAATCGAGGCCGCGATGCCCTTCAACTCGGCCAACTTGCGGCTGCTGCTGGCGAGTAGCTTTAAGATGGCGGGCGTTTCAAAGCGCCGAGCATCCAAGTTCTGTAGGTTGGTTAGATGATTCATTTGTACTTATCATACTTGCTATATGCCCAAAATTATACAAATTTGGGCATATTGGTGCGCTCATGTAAACAAAATTTCAATTTGTGAGTATTTCCAAATAAATAAGCAAGCTGTACTACTCATTGGAATTTGCAAAGTTGGCTAGTCTTCTCGGTCAGCGTCAAGCGGTGCTTGACGAAACCCTGACCTCTCCCCGCGTCCCGCGTGTTCGTTTCCCGTCAATTCGAATAATCAATAAAAAAGCCATCCAAAAAACAGATGGCATTTTTATTGATGGTGGTGGGAACGAACCTGGGTTCGATTTCCGTCTGAAGTAAACTTGTTGGATCCCTATTACTGCATATGGCTGTTTCGGAAGATCGAAGGACTTTGAGCCCGCTTACATCGATGACTCAATCTTCCACAGGACTCCTCAGCTCTCTCACCAAAAAAATACGTCCGTTTAGTCCTGCATTGAATGCGAAATTCCAGACGGCCGCTTGAGAGTTTGTCGTCATTCCGAAGGATCATCTGACCCGATCCTGTAACCCATCGCCCGATAGCCGCGCTGCCGTTTATCCCACATACGCAGCAGCGCCGGGTGGCCGGTGTCCACGAAGTCGATGATCCGCACGTTGGTCTTGCCAGGGTACTCTCGGTGCAGACGCCCGGCGTACTGCTGCAGGGTACCCTTCCAGGAAACGGGCATGGCCAGCACCAGTGTGTCGAGCGGAGGGTGATCGAATCCCTCTCCAACCAGCTTGCCGGTAGACAGGAGGACACGAGGGGCGTCGGGCGGCAGGGTATCTAGGTCTTTGACCAGCTCCGATCGTTGCTTCCTAGCTATTCGACCATGCAAGACAAACGGTGCCGGTTGCAGGCTGTCGAGTTTCGCCTTGATGGCTTCGAGATGTTCCGTACGTTCGGTCAGGACTAAGACCTTGCGTCCCTGTGCAACGGCATCACGCACCGCGGCGGCGATCGCGGTCGTTCGGTCGGCGTCATTGGCGAGATGTCGAAAGACGTCTTGGATGCCGGCATCGGCCACCACATCGATCCTCACATGATGAAAATTCGGTACGACCTCAAGATCGTGCGGTGCCCCGGCCGGCGTGGCCGCCGTGTGGCGGATCGGCCCGCACTGCATGAAAATGATTGGCTGCTGACCGTCGCGACGAATCGGTGTGGCTGTGAGGCCCAGCACGTACTTCGCCTTGGTCCGCTTGAGAATCGCGTCGAAAGAGACGGCACCGACATGGTGGCACTCATCAACGATCACCTGCCCATAGTCCTCGACCAGCGGGTTCACCTCGCCATGGCGGGACAGGGACTGCATCACGGCGATGTCGATCTTGCCAGTAGGCTTGGCCTTGCCGCCGCCAATGGTGCCAACCACGCCCTTGGCGACGCCCAGAAAGGCTTGCAGGCGCTCCTGCCATTGTTTGAGCAACTCGGTGCGGTGAACCAACACCAGGGTGTTGACGCCCCGCCGGGCGATCATCGCGGCGGCGGTGACCGTCTTGCCGAAGGCAGTCGGCGCGCAAAGTATGCCAGCATCATGAGAAAACAGTCCGGCAACTGAGGCCTCCTGATCGGGGCGCAGACTGCCGACGAAGGACACTTCTAGCGGCTGCCCGGTGAAGCGTTCGTCTCGTAGCTCACAGTCGATGCCGTTTTCTCGCAGCAACGATAACGCAGGATCCAGACAACCGCGCGGCAGGGCGATGTGGCGGGGATAGTTCTCGGCGCAACCGATGACGCGCGGTTTGTCCCATACTGACATCCGCATCGCCTGGGCCTTGTAGAACTCGGGGTTCTGGAAAGCCGCCAGCCGGATGAGGCGGTTAGCCAATGCCTGCGGCAAGTGAGCCATCTCGAAATAGATCATATTGGCCAGCGTGACCGTCAATGATTTTGGCATCGAGCCGGCCAGCGTATTGTTTGCTGCACTTTCGCGCTTCCAAGGCGTGGCCAAGTCCTCGTCGTCGATGAAGGTGACGTCCAGCGGATGGACACCGCCCGTCGCCCGAAGGATAGTTGGCTCGATGTCGTGCGTTGCCATCGGCTGGATGGACGCAAGGAACGCCCATTGATCGGGGTAAGGCTGTAGATCGTTATCGACGAAGGCACTGAAACCCTGCCCCCTCGGACCTTTCTGCAACGGCAGGGCAATCAGGTTTCCGAACCCGCCTTTGGGCATGGTGTCCTGGTTCGGGAACAGTCGGTCATAGGATTCCAGCTTCAGTTGCCGAGTGCGCGAGCAGGTACGACTGATGATGGCGGTGCCGAGACGCCGCGCATCACGGGCCGAAACGCGCCCCGCAAAGAACACCCAGACGTGAGCACCTTTTCCGGAGCGCGAAATCTCCAATGCCGCCGGTACGCAGAGCGCCTCGCAAGATTGCATGAACGCCCGTGCATCGTCCTTCCATTCCGCCTCGTCGAAGTCGACCGCAAGAAAGTAGCAGTTGTCGTCCTCCAGCAGTGGATATACGCCGACTGTATGTTCGCCCGCAAGATGGTCATAGATCACCGCATCGGACAGCGGAATCAGCAGACGATTGCTGCAGTCTCCGCACTTGATGCGAGGCTTCTCACACACACCGGTACGCCATTCATTCGCGCAGGCAGGCGAGTAGCCCGACTTACCCGAGGTCTTGGCCTCCCAGCGGATCGGATAGACATCGGTTCGCCCCCGAAAGAGGCGACGGAATAACGCAACTTTCTCGGCAGTGGAAAGCCGAGACGGTTCGGGATCACGGACCTCGAGGGCAGGTGGCTGCGCTGCACGCCAATCAATGCCTTGCGATTCTAGCAGGGCGATCAAGCGGTCGTTTTCCGCTCGGAGCCTCACAAGTTCAGAAGCCTCCTTCATCGAGTCCCCGACCGATCGCTGGGCGATTCAAGCACCATGATCCTCTTGGAAAAGAAACATCAAGGCAGTGCGTAGCTCCTGTAACGTTTGTTCCAAAGACGCGGCCGTCAGTTGATTGCGCTTGATGAAGGCAGTCCATTGTATGAGTTTCTGTCGATCGCTCGAAAACTGCTCGCTCAGGCCAATCGGTACCCCTGAAGGTTTTCTCGTGCCGCGGCGATTCAGCGTGGCCTCGACCGCCTGCACGAGAATAGTCTGGTCCAACTCGGCGTCCCGCAGGATGACCCACAAGTCGAAGTAATCCTTCATACGACTATTGGCCATGCCCAAGGAAATGATGGCCTCCAGCTTTTCGGCCACCACCGTATATCGTGGATAGACTCGTAGGGTTGGTGCAGGCATGTCACTGAACATCACCGGGTAGCGGGCTGACTCGGGCGCTGGAGTAACAGCATCTCCGTATCCGACGTCGATCTGAACGGGGCAACGGGCACCATCGATCGTACCAGTCAGCGTCAGTCTGATCCCCGCGTAGTTGGCTTCTTTTCGGATTTCGTCCGCCCGTATGGATGCCGAATCGAATGCGATGCCGTCGTCGACTTCAATCGCGCAGATACCTTCAAAGGCGGCGAGGAGGAGAGGAATTTCCGCCAGTCCAAAGCCCAACAGATCGATGTCCCGCGTTGGGCGAAATGGTACGTCGTACCACAGGTCAAACAGCAAGGCGCCCTTCAAAAGGAAGTTGTCCCGCTCGCGGGAGACGCTCAGGCGGTACAGCAATCGCTCCAAACCGTAGCGGGTGAGCAATAACTGAAAGTCCACACCTTGGGCCCGCGCTTTGTTGAGCAGTCGTGCACGCACGGACGCTGCAGAATTGCGCGTCGTCATACCAGGCTCTCTAGATAGGGGCGCATGACGTTGGTCACCCGGCAAAGCTGGGCCGACTCCCACAGCTCATCCATGGTGACCTTTTTCTGCCGCCAGGCATCTCTGAGTGCCTCAAGCACAATGTCCAGTCCGATCTTGTTTCGGAACTTGAAGCAGTCGGCAACGGTCTTGGCGATCGAGGTCACCGGAATATGCACGATACCGTCGAGCGATATCGTCACGACCTGCACATCCGCACCGGAGAGCCGAACGATGCGAAGTGGCGGATAGCTCACCTTAGGCGCCCTGGCGTTGGGCGAGATAGCAACCCAGACTTCATGAGGAGCCTGCGTCGTCAGCCCATGGATCCGGAGCGCGGTCAGCAGGCAAAACACCATCCTGGGGTGTTTGATCGCCAGCTGCGCCAGCTGATCATGCTCGTTCAGTGCTCTGTCTGGCGCCGCATAGAGCCCCCGACTGATCCGCACCAGTAGACCAGTTCGCAGAAGCTGCTGGAGCGTCTCGCCCGTCACACCGATGCTGGCAAGCTCATGCGCGCGAACCATACCCTTCGCATGGAGAAGTTCAAGTGCCGACTTTGAAGGTGCTATTTTCATAACAACATTATATGAATATGTCAGTATTTGTCAACAAGTACATGCATTACTGAATAATCACGCCACCGCGACGCTTCGCGCCTGACAAATTCAGAAGCCCACTCCTTTCTGGTGACGTACGACCAATATGGGCACGTACTGGTGGTTAATGCAGTGGCGAACCACATACCCTGCTTCACCAAAGTCGTTGATCCAGTTTCGAAACGCGTCATCCATGTCGTAAACGAGTCTTCGTCCTCGACCAGGCTGTCAAGTGGTGCTGTTTGTTTTTAAATAGGAGCTTTCAATTGGAGGTTCCATGAAGACCAAAAAAGCACTGCTCGCCGAGAAACTCACCCTTGAGCAAGCTATCCAGGCTCTGCAAGCTAAAGCTCATAACTCGACGAGCACAGACCATACGGACGGATCATTTACCGTCAGTGTCCCGATCACCGCAATGGATATGAAGCAGATGGCTGCGCTGCGCGTGAAACTCAACCAAGCTGATTCGCTGTTAGGCCAAAGGAAATCAAGTACTCGAAAGACAGCGAGCACTCTTGGCATCAAAGATCCAGATTTGCTGACCGAGCAGATGCTCGCTGAGCGATGGCATTGCTCTGCTTCTCGACTGCAGCGCTGGCGTGCTAGAAACACTGGTCCCACCTATTTGAAAATCGGCGGCAAGGTGCTGTATCGGCAAGAAGATGTCAGTGCCTATGAGACAGCGCACTTGGTGAAGACCGAACCAAAAACTTGAAAATGGCGATAGCCATTCATGCCAGATACAAGCGGTTCATGAAATTTCTAGGAAATCTTACTTCTGGACTTTTAGAGACCGAAGTCCAGAAGTAAGTCTTTGATTTCATTGGGGATAAGTACTTGTGGTTTTAATTTCCCACCGGGTAGCGAAGGAAACTTCAAAAAACTGAAGCGGGTGAGGGAAAATGAGGGCCTTAGGAACCCTCATGAACTGGCATGAACTGGCAATAACCAGCATGCATCAAATTGGTGGAGGCGGCGGGAATCGAACCCGCGTCCAAAAGTCCTCTACAGACAGTTCTACATACTTAGTGTTGTCGTTTGAATTTAATTTTGCTGACGCGGACACACACGCTGCAGCAAAACGAGTTACCTAAATTTAACGTCATGCCAAGTAACCCGACATGTTGCGATTCCCTGTAGATGACTCTGCCGTTGTTTCCAACCCACCCCAGAGACCTGGTGGTGCAGAGCTAGTGGGTTTTTAAGCCACTAGGGGTAATCCACATTTCTGGCTCTTAAGCGTTGCTTACGAGCTTTGGTGCGAATTGATCTTCGTTTGCATTTAAGCAATTCCGGTTGGATTTACGAGGTGACCAGCCCTCGGTATGCCCTGCGCTGCTTTGCAACCCCTGTCGAAACCAGGTCGCCCCCAATAACAGGAAAGTCATTGTAGACCTCATCTATGGGCGGTGCGAGAAAATTCAAGTGCGTGTGATCAAAGTCACTAAATCCAGTGGATGTGAAGCGATGATGTCTGCCAACCAATCGGCAGGTTCGGTGTGGCCGCAATATCCCCACGCCGCAGCGATGGTGGGCATACCGGCAGCTTGGCCTGCTTGAATATCTCGTAGATCATCGCCAACGTACCAACACTCTTGCGGGGCTAGTTGCAGTTGACGAGCTGCCTCGAACAAAGGTTCAGGATGAGGTTTGGCATGCGGTGTTGTGTCGCCCGAGATAACGCAGGCGGCATACTGCAATCCGATTTTTGGAACTAGCGCATCGGTATACAGCGCGGGCTTATTAGTCACTATGCCCCATTGCAATCCGCGTTGAGTAATTTCTGCGAGTAGTTGATCTATGCCATCAAACAGTACCGTGCGATCTGCAATGGCGGCTGCGTAGTTCGCCAAAAATTCGGTTCGCATATCGTCGTACGAAGTATGACCCGGTGCTATGTCAAACGCAGCACCAATCAAACCACGAGCACCGGCAGAAGCGAGTGGGCGCAGTATCTCGAAAGGTGTTTCATCTAGCGAACGGTCGGTGCGCATTTTATTGACGGCCGCTGCAAGATCGGGAGCGGTGTCAGCCAGTGTGCCATCAAGGTCAAACAATAAAGCACGTGGTAACGATGGCATCTTGGACATGAATAACGACGATCAGTTGGGTTTACTACAAGCCACCAAATAGTTGACGTCGGTATCGTGATTGAGCGAGTAAATTTTTGTGAGTGGGTTGTAGGTCATGCCTTTGAGGGCCTGCACTTCCAAATTAGCATTACGCGCAAATTGCGATAGCTCAGCAGGTTTGATGAATTTCGCATAATCATGGGTACCGCGAGGTAGCAGACGCAGCATGTACTCGGCACCAATAATGGCAAACAAGTAGGATTTTGGATTGCGATTCAAGGTCGAAAAAAATACTCGACCACCGGGTTTAACTAATGTCGCGCAGGCTTGAACGATGGCGGATGGGTCGGGCACATGCTCGAGCATTTCCATGCACGTTACAACATCGTATTGACCCGCTTCACGAGCGGCCAAGGCCTCAGCAGCGATCAGTTCATAGCTAACTTGTACTTCCGATTCAAGGCTATGTAGCTCAGCTACTTTTAGCGCTTTTTCAGAGAGGTCAATGCCTTTGACATTCGCCCCTTTTTTTGCAATTGCTTCAGCCAGGATACCGCCGCCGCAGCCAACATCTAAGACACGTTTACCAGCCAGCGGGACAAGTGCGTTAATCCATTCCAATCGGAGTGGATTGATTTCATGCAGGGGGCGAAATTCAGACGTGGGATCCCACCAGCGGTGAGCTAGATCACTGAATTTTTGGAGTTCTAAAGGGTCGGCATTCATAACCGGCATGATAGCTGAAACCGGCCATCTGCTTTCGACGCCCAATAAAAAGCCCCCGCGAGCGGGGGCTTAGTACATCACTGATTGCTGTAAGCGTTCAGGGATTATTTTTTACGTGAGCCGACGACTTCAACTTCAACGCGACGATTTTTTGCGCGACCATCGCGTGTTTTGTTACTTGCTACTGGAGTGCCTTCGCCTTTACCAGCGGTAAAAATGCGATCTGCAGGAATGCCTTTTGATACCAAGAAGGCTTTGACTGCATTCGCGCGACGCAGAGAGAGTTTGATGTTGTAAGCATCTGAACCAACTGAGTCAGTATGGCCAGTCGCAACAACGACTTCGATATCAATACCTTGCAGTTTGGAAGCCAAATCATTCAGTTTGGTTTTGCCAGTTGGCTTAAGTACTGA
>CANGJE010000080.1 GCA_947454305.1 Oxalobacteraceae bacterium | reverse complement strand
CATTTCTTCACGTGTCCATGCCATCGTAATTTCTCCGCTTTACTGTGCACGAACCGTGCGTTGTTCTATACGTTTTTCTGGATTAGCGTTCACCACAATACGATGAACAAAAATACCCGGGGTATGAATGGCATCAGGATCAAGCTCGCCAATCCCAACTAATTCTTCAACCTCAACAATCGTTGTTTTACCCGCCATCGCAACATTCGGATTAAAGTTGCGCGCAGTCTTGCGATAAATCAGATTACCAACCGGATCTGCTTTCCATGCTTTAACCAGCGACACATCGGCCACCAGTGATTTTTCCATCACATAGGTCTCGCCATCAAACTCACGCAACTCCTTGCCTTCAGCTACCAGCGTACCCACACCAGTGCGTGTAAAAAATGCTGGAATGCCTGCTCCACCTGCACGCAGCTTTTCAGCTAGCGTTCCCTGAGGTGTGAATTCCAACTCCAATTCACCTGCAAGATATTGGCGTTCGAATTCTTTGTTTTCGCCCACATAGGAAGCAATCATTTTTTTGATTTGACGCGTGTTGAGTAGTTGGCCTAAACCAAAACCATCAACACCGGCATTATTTGAGATGGCCGTTAAACCCTGCACACCCGAATCGCGCAAAGCAGCGATCAAGGCTTCTGGAATACCGCACAAACCAAAACCACCTACTGCAACGGTCTGACCATTTTTGACAACGCCTGCGAGCGCGCTCGCAGCATCTGGGTAAAGCTTTTTCATAGATGTTCCTGAAAAACGTAGAAAAGACCGAAGAAAATTCTGTTAAAAATCAACCACGCAATTCTGCCACGGCCATTCAAGTAATAACAATCACGTAACACATAATTTCACTAGCAAAGCTCGCATCTCATCAGGCAGCGGCACCGATTTTTCTATTCGTTGATCAACCCAAACCACCTTAGAGCCACCTTCGGCCATCAGCGTGGTGGGATCATCGACTCGACGTATTTCATGACGCGTATGAAAACTTGAACGTCCGAAATCGCCGACTAGCGTATTGACGGTAATATCACCGGGGTAACGCAACTGTTTCAAAAAAGTACAGTGCGCACTGATGATGACAGGACCAATACCAGAAAACGCAGGTGGGCAACCCATCGATTCAAACCATTCAATTCGCGCCTGCTCTAGGTAACGAAAATAAACGGTATTGTTAACGTGCCCCATCGCATCCATGTCGCCCCATCGTAGCGGCATACGCACGCAATGGACTAGCGTGTAGTCAGACGCTGCGCTCATTAGAATGCCGACATACCATCGTCTGCCGTCATGATCGCGCCATTAAGAAAGCGCGATTCATCCGACGCTAATAGCAATAACAAGCCATCGAGGTCTTCAGGTTGCCCCACACGTTTACGCGGCAGCATATCCACTAATTTACGGCCGCTTTCGCTACGGAAGTACTCACGATTAATTTCTGTCTCGATATAGCCTGGGCAAATAGCGTTGACATTGATGCCGTAACGGCCCCACTCCAGTGCCATCGCTTTCGTCATCTGCACAACACCGGCTTTACTCATGCAATACACACCAATCTGTGACAACACACGCAAACCGGCCACGGATGCAATATTGACGATGCGATGCTGACGATTCGGCTCACTCTTTGCACGCATGATCATTCGTTTAGCGGCTTCTTGCGCAACAAAAAACGAACCGCGCAAATTGGTATCCATCACAAACTGATAGTCTTCCGGTGTGACATCCACTAAACGCTGAGTGGTCGAGACACCGGAGTTATTGATCAGAATATCAATATGACCCGCCTCAGTCTCTGCATGAGCCAGCGCTGATTTGATGCTCGCATAGTCCGTCACATCCAAAGTAACCATGTGGGCCGCGCCACCCGCGGCTTCAATCTCGGCTCGCAATTCTTTTAAACGCTCAGTGCGACGTGCAGCCAACACCACCTGCGCGCCCGCTTCTGCAAGAATTTTTGCAAAACGAGAACCTAATCCGCTCGAGGCGCCCGTCACCAACGCCACCTTGCCATTGAGATTTACTTCGATGCCCACGATGTCTCCCTAAGATTATTATTTCAGTTGCCCGAGCCGGCAATCGCCAGCCAACCCGCTATCATTACATGATTCAGCCCGAAACAGCTTGCCCGCGCTAGCGCGCAAGCCCAAAATCCCTGACAATGCCGACCTACTATCTTCATCGCCCATCCCTATCCACTACGCCATGAATCCAAGCCAAAACCCTGCCTTTTTAGAACAATACGGCCCGCGCGAATGTATGGACTATGACGTTGTCATTGTCGGCGCCGGTCCGGCGGGACTCTCCGCCGCCATTCGCTTGAAGCAGCTGGCTGAAAAACAAGGCAAAGAAATTTCCGTTTGCGTGCTCGAAAAAGGCAGCGAACCCGGCGCTCATATCCTTTCCGGTGCCGTCATGGATCCACGTGCCATGAGCGAGTTATTCCCCGATTGGAAAGAGCGTGGCGCACCGCTCACCACCGCTGTAACTGATGATCGGTTTCTATTTTTGACTGAAAATAGCGCTACCAGTACACCCCAATGGATGCTGCCCGACTGCTTTAAAAATCACGGAAACTACGTCATCTCACTGGGCAACGTCGTGCGCTGGCTCGCGCAGCAAGCGGAGAGTATGGGCATAGAAATCTTTCCTGGCTTTACGGCGGCGGAAATTTTATATGACGAGCAATGTGCTGTGGTCGGCGTTGCCACTGGCAATATGGGTGTCGATCGTGAAGGCAAACCCACTAGCGAATTTCAACTGGGTATGGAGTTACGCGCTAAGTACACCTTGTTTGCCGAAGGCGCTCGCGGCCACTTAGGTAAGCAGTTGATTTCTGCTTATCGATTAGATGAAGGTCGTGATCCGCAAACTTACGGCATAGGCATTAAAGAACTGTGGGAAATCGATCCGGCAAAACACCAACCTGGTCTCGTGATTCACACCGCGGGTTGGCCACTCGACTCTGACACCTATGGCGGCTCATTCCTTTACCACCTAGAAAATAATCAAGTCGTGGTGGGTTACGTCGTTGGTCTGGCGTATCAAAATCCTTATCTCTCACCTTTCGAAGAATTTCAGCGTTACAAAACGCACTCCGCCATACGCGGATTTTTCGAAGGAGGAAAACGCGTCTCCTACGGCGCGCGCGCCATTACCGCAGGCGGTATTCAATCACTGCCCAAACTCACCTTCCCAGGTGGTGCACTGATAGGCTGCGATGCTGGATTTTTGAATGCGAGTCGTATTAAGGGTAGTCACACCGCCATGAAATCCGGCATGCTTGCTGCAGATGCAGCGTTTGATGCTTTAGTCGCTGAACGTGCGCAAGATGAACTCACGGCCTATGCCACTTCCTTTGAAAAATCGTGGTTACATGAAGAATTGCATGTCGCGCGTAACTTTAAACCTTGGATGAGCAAAGGTTTATATACCGGCGCGCTGATGGTGGGCATTGATCAATTAGTCTTACGAGGTAAAGCGCCATGGACATTGCACCATACGCATGCAGACCACGAAATGCTCAAACCTGCTTCAGAGTGCGAACCTATCATTTATCCTAAACCGGATGGCAAACTGACCTTTGATCGTCTGTCGTCGGTATTCATCTCCAATACCAACCACAACGAACATCAGCCGGCGCATCTCACCTTAAAAAATCCAGCCGTACCAGTTGATATCAATCTCGCGAAATACGCAGGCCCTGAATCTCGCTACTGCCCGGCCGGAGTGTATGAGTATATTAACGACACGAACGGCGATCGATTACAAATCAATGCGCAAAACTGCGTGCATTGCAAAACCTGCGATATCAAAGACCCGACTCAAAATATTGTGTGGGTGACGCCCGAAGGTGGTGGCGGTCCCAACTATCCAAATATGTAATCAAGGTTAGTAATTTATCGTGACCACACCGGATGAAGTTTCAGTTGAATCGCATGAGCCTCCCGCCTCAGTGTCGCTAGCTGAAGCATTTCGCTACTGGTTAAAATTAGGTTGCATTAGTTTTGGTGGTCCCGCGGGTCAAATCGCCCTGATGCATGCTGATTTAGTTGAACGTAAGCGCTGGATTTCAGAACGTCGCTTTCTCCACGCGCTTAATTACTGCATGCTGTTACCCGGCCCTGAAGCCATGCAGTTAGCGGTCTATATCGGATGGCTAATGCATCGCACAGTCGGCGGCATCATGGCAGGCGCATTGTTTGTGCTGCCGTCATTGCTGATGTTTATCGGGCTTTCATGGTTGTACGTGGCGTTTGGTGATTTACCCGTCGTGGCCGGAATTTTGTTTGGCATCAAACCGGCCGTCGTCGCCATCGTACTTTCAGCAGCCTGGCGTATCGGTTCACGCACGCTTAAAAATCGCTGGTTAATCGGCATCGCTGTACTCGCTTTTATTTCTATCTCTGTATTTCAGCTGCCATTCCCGCTCATCATTGGTATAGCTGCGCTGATAGGCTTTATTGGCGGTCGCGTTATGCCGGATTTTTTTCAACCCGGCGGCGGTCACCCCTCAAGCAAAGTAAGGTTTGGTCCCGCGCTTATCGATGACAACACACCACCACCAGCGCATGCCGCTTTCAGTCGTCGCAAACTACTGCTGACCAGTGCGATAGGCATAGTCATCGCTGTCACCGGCATGGCCTTACTTTATCTACTGCTAGGTGAAAAAAATCCCCTGTCTCAAATGGCGTGGTTTTTTACTAAAGCAGCGCTACTTACCTTTGGTGGGGCGTATGCGGTACTGCCTTATGTGTATCAAGGCGCGGTCACTACGTTTGAATGGCTCACTCCTGATCAAATGATGGATGGTTTAGCTTTGGGTGAAACCACACCCGGCCCACTGATCATGATCGTTGCCTTCGTCGGTTTTATCGGCGGCTGGACCAAAGAAATTTTCGCAAACTTCTCCTTATTTGGACCCATCGCCCTCTTTGCCTCGGGCACCGCGGGCGCTTTGGTTGCCACCTTTTTTACCTTCCTCCCCTCATTCATCTTTATTTTGGCGGGTGGGCCTTTGGTTGAAGCGACTCGCGACAATATCCGTTTAACCGCGCCGCTGACCGCGATTTCTGCCGCTGTCGTGGGTGTCATCACCAGCTTGGCTGTTTTTTTTGCTGATCAGGTCTTTCATATTTCGCAGCCGCTCAGTCAGTGGGATAGCGCCTCCATCGCCATCGGGCTAGCCGCTGCTATCGCGCTGATGCGCTATAAAGTCAGTGCGACGCGGGTGATCGTCGCCTGTGCGGTTGCCGGCCTCGTGGTATCTTACGTGCCCTGGTGGTAGCCTCACATTACGTGGGGCGCCGAATACCCGCATCACCGTCGTAGTTAACTCACATGACCGAGCGCATCATTCCCGTAGCCGACCTGCGTTATCTGCATGCCGTGCCCCATATCCCAGACATACTGACTCCCGCTACCGGTTTGCTGTCAGATACACTCAGTCGACCTTTGCGTGATTTGCGTATCTCAGTGACCGACCGCTGTAACTTTCGCTGCGTGTACTGCATGCCAAAAGAAGTATTCGACACCAGCTATCAATTTTTACCGCACAGCTCCCTGCTGTCGTTTGAAGAAATTACCCGCATCGCGAAAATTTTTATTGCCCATGGCGTAGAAAAAATTCGTTTGACCGGCGGTGAACCGCTACTAAGAAAAAATATAGAAAAGCTGATCGAAATGCTGGCTGTGCTGACCACTGTTGATGGCAAGCCACTCGACCTCACTATGACCACTAACGCGTCATTGCTAGGTAAAAAAGCACAATCACTTAAAGATGCTGGCCTTAAACGCGTCACCGTCTCGCTCGATTCACTCGACGACGCTACCTTCAAACGGATGAACGATGTCGATTTCCCGGTCACCGATGTACTCGACGGAATTGCGGTTGCTAGTCAAGTCGGACTCGGCCCTATCAAAGTCAACATGGTGGTTAAAGGTGGCATGAACGATCAAGAGATCGTTCCCATGGCGCGCCACTTCAAAGGCAGCGACGTCATCTTGCGTTTTATTGAATACATGGATGTTGGCGCATCAAACGGCTGGAAAATGGATGAAGTTATTCCTTCAGCCGAAGTGGTACGACGCATTAGCGAATCGATGCCACTGGAAGTGGTTGATGCTAACTACACCGGCGAGACCGCCGAGCGTTGGCGCTATACCGATGGTAGCGGCGAGATCGGCGTTATCTCCAGCGTTACACAAGCGTTTTGCAGTGATTGCAATCGCGCGCGGCTTTCAACCGAAGGCAAACTATTTACCTGCTTGTTTGCCACCGGCGGCCATGATTTGCGCGCACTACTGCGCAACGGCCACAGCGATGCTGAAATCACCTCAGCTGTTTCTCATCTGTGGGCGAAGCGTGATGATCGGTACTCCGAACTACGCACTATCAATACTGAAGGCTTGTCACGCAGCGATCGTAAAGTTGAAATGTCGTATATCGGCGGCTAAGCCGACACACGAATGTCTCAAGCCATTCTCCCCGATCTATCTGATCTACTTGCTCACAACGATCAGCACGATGTGCCGGTTGCCATCATTCAGCAAGTTATAGCGCGCTGTATTACACCCTTAAACGATACTGAAACGCTGCCATTAAAACAGGCACTGGGGCGCGTGCTTGCGCAGGATGTCATCTCCCCAATCAACGTACCCTCTTACGATAATTCCGCTATGGATGGCTATGCCTTTATAGCGACTGATCTAGCGAATAAATCTGCGAAGTTAACCGTTGTCGGTAAAGCCTACGCTGGTCATCCGTATTTATCGGAAGTTCGACCAGGTGAATGCGTACGCATCATGACGGGCGCAGCCATTCCTCGCGGCTGCGATACTGTTATTGCACAAGAGTTAGTGAATGATGCGACCGATACGCACATCAGCATTGCACCAAATGCCGTAACTGCCGGCGACAACCGCCGATTGGCCGGCGAAGATCTGCGCATAGGATCAGTCGCACTGCGCAAAGGTAAACGCTTGTCCCCTGCCGACATTGGTTTACTGGCGTCCTTAGGTATCGCAGAGACTACGGTCACTCGTCGGCCGCGCGTCGCTTTTTTTTCTACTGGCGACGAGCTACGTTCCATCGGTCAAGCCCTCGATGAAGGCTGCGTATATGACAGCAACCGCTACACGTTGCACAGCATGTTAGTCCGTGCGCAGTGCGAGCCGATTGATATGGGCGTGGTGAAAGACGACCCCGCATCACTAGAAAAAGCATTACGTGAAGCGTGCGCGCAAGCCGACGTGATCATCACCACCGGCGGCGTATCCGCTGGTGACGCCGATTACACCCGTCAAATGATGGCGCGGTTAGGTGAAGTACTGTTCTGCAAAATCGCTATGCGCCCCGGTCGTCCTATGGCCTTTGGAAAAATTCAGTGTGATGGGCATACCGCGCTATTGTTTGGACTGCCTGGAAATCCAGTCGCGGTTATGGCGACATTCTATTTTTTGGCGCGTGATGCCATCTACCAGCTCATGGGCACAAAGCCGCACACGCAAACCTTACTCAAGGTCGCCTGCACGCATGCCATACGAAAAAAACCAGGACGCACAGAATATCAACGCGCCATTGTGTCGACAGATACCAGCGGTAAGCAGCACGTCACACTCACCGGTGCGCAAGGCTCGGGGATTCTTAGCTCCATGTCGGAAGCTAACTGCATGGTGGTTTTAGATCATGATCAAAGTGACGTCGCTGCAGGTGAGCTTGTCACTGTCTTAGCCTTCGATGGTTTTATTTAGAGCACTTGCTAATCTAACCGGGTGAGTTCCTCATCCAGTCTGCCGTACCAAATAAACCGTTAAGCAAGATATCCTGCGTTGCTTCGCTATAGTTCAAATCCCGCATTGCCAGTAGCATGCAGGTTAACCATTCATCGCGTTCTCGACTGGCTATCTTAAAAGGTAAATGTCGAGCTCGTAAAAACGCATTACCAAAGCGTGGCGTATATAAATCTGGGCCACCCATCCAACCGGATAAGAAAAAATACAGCTTGTCGCGCGAACCATCAAGCGTAGCAGGATGCATCGCACGTAGCGCTTTGAACTCTGGCTCTAAATCCATCAAGTCATAAAAACGATCGACAAGGGTTCGTAGCTGGGTATCGCCGCCGATTAGCTCATACAGGCTAGTTTGATTTGAATTTTCAGTACTCATAGATGCAAATGATAGCGCACAGAATCTTAGTTGATCGATCTCAATCCGACGGCACTTATGAAATTCACAACTTGTCCAATACGAACTCTGATCCCTATCAAGGCTCAGATTCGTTACTTAATTCAACAACGCGACACGAAACATGCGGGACATCACCCAAGAATATTCATCACTCACTGAGTATGCAGTGCGCGTTCTCGATATCGTCGTCATTTTTGCATTGGCACACAGCGCAGCACTACTACGATTGTCCGTACCTCTACACACACTCTCCAATTCACACCTGATCGTCACGTACTTTTGTGCTGCACTCGCTTTACCGATGCTACCGCGATTTGAATTTCGCGTGCTTTCACACAAACACCCATTCGCCGTCACCTTCTGTCAGATGGCCGCGTCGCTCAGTTTAATTATTGGTGTGGGCGTATTATTTGTATCGCTAACTCAACCGAGTCATGCACTCTCATGGACGTGGATTGCTACTTGGTACCTCTTATCGGTTGCCAGCATCACCTTCATACATTTACTGATACGTACTTGTATGCAGAGCCTGCGTGGACATGGTTACAACCAACGACGCGTCATCATCATCGGTTACGGTGCTGCAGGTAAAGAACTACATAAGCGCGCCCAACATCATCAATCAACCGGCTATGTCATTTGCGGACTATACGATGCCTCAGCATCAATATGCCCTCAATCAGGCATAGAAATTATTCGCGACATGCATACACTGCCATCCGCCATACAAAAACATCATGCGCATGAAGTATGGATCACACTGGCACTCAATGAATCATCGCAACTTCGCCAACTACACTATCTACTCAGAAATAGCCTGGTCGATGTTCGCTGGATACCCGATACCTCAGCCATGAGCTTGCTGAGTCATAAATCAGGCGATTTTTTAGGGATGGCGGCCGTAGAGCTGAACTGTCCACCGATACGCGATGTCCACGGATTACTTAAAGAACTTTTTGATCGAATTTTTGCACTATGCGTGCTCATCCTACTGGCGCCTATCCTGATATCACTAGCCCTCGCCATTAAATTCACCTCGAGCGGGCCCGTATTTTTTAGTCAGCCACGGCTTGGTTTAAATGGACGTGTCTTTCATGTATACAAATTTCGTAGCATGCAGCTACATGCCGAATCTCACCAAAGACTCACCCAGGCCACTCGCAATGACCCGCGCATCACAACGATTGGTCGTTTCATTCGGCGTACCAGCTTAGATGAGCTACCTCAATTTTTAAATGTACTTAAAGGGGATATGTCAGTAGTTGGGCCGCGCCCACATGCACTGCCACACAATGATTTGTACAAAGACAAACTCATCATGTACATGCAACGACATCGCGTCAAACCCGGCATTACCGGATGGGCGCAAATTAACGGCTTTCGGGGTGAAACAGATACCCGAGAAAAAATGGCGCGCCGAGTCGCTTATGACCTTCACTATATTAAGCACTGGTCATTTTGGATGGATTTGAAAATTATTCTGTGGACAGCATTTAAAGGATGGACGGATAGAAATGCATTTTGATTTACGTATCGTGACCATCCCACATGTAGACAGCATAAAATTTCGGCCACTACCGCTTTGTTTACTGCTTCTGTTTTTTGTGATTATGATCAGCGTAGGGTCTGTGCCTGGTCAAGCAAATCATTTAGCCACGCACGTTCATGACAAGCTATTACATTTTCTTGCGTATGGTTTGATGTCAATGTTTAGCTTTCATTCGATTACAGGAAACCGAATAGTTCGAATACTAGGTAGCCTGCTACTGATAGCCAGCCTTGGTCTAATCGACGAAGGCATTCAACACTTCCTGCCGTATCGCAATGCCTCACTTGCTGACTGGTGTTTTGATATCGCTGCCGCAGTCGTAGTGACATTTTTTCTCGGTCTACGACACTCTGAAAGCTAATCATCAATGGCTGAAACTATACTTGTCACCGGAGCGACCGGTTACATAGGATCACATACCTGCTTGTGTTTGCTCAAAGCAGGTTGGCGCGTAGTCGCCGTTGATAATCTGAGTAATAGCTCTATGCGAACGGTGGATCGCATACAGACACTCTGCCGTCAAAAGCTAGCTTTTCATCTCATTGATGTACGCGATGAATCAGCATTGATGCGACTACTTTCGCAAGAGAATATTAGCGCAGCTATCCATTTTGCTGGGCTTAAGTCAGTCAGCGAATCCATCAGTAAGCCACTCGACTACTACGACAATAACGTCAACGGTAGCATCACCCTCT
>CANGJE010000079.1 GCA_947454305.1 Oxalobacteraceae bacterium | reverse complement strand
GTTTTGCTGCAATGTATCCCAATCATCTGCATGCGCTGTCGGTAACAAGGCCGACAAACGGGTTGCTGAACGCTTCGCATCAAGAATTCGTTGGGTATCTAGGCCTTCAAGTAATTGATCGGCTTTATCGGGTGAATTACAAATCAAAACCATATCGCAACCTGCTGCTAACGCCGCATGCGCACCTTCAACCACACTGCCCGCTACGCTGGCGCCTTCCATTGATAAATCATCGCTGAAAATCACACCTTCAAATTGCATTTTATCGCGCAGCAGCGTCAGCCATTTTTTTGAAAAGCCTGCCGGATGTTTATCGAATGTAGGATAAATCACATGGGCAGGCATCACTGCCGAGAGACTCATACCTAACCAACCATACGGAGCCGCATCTTCTTTGATGACATCGGCATACGGACGATCATCTACTGGTATCGCCACATGCGAATCGGCTGCAACAAAACCATGACCCGGAAAATGCTTACCGCAATTCGCCATACCTGCTAGAGCGAGTCCGTGGTTAAGGTTTTTGGCCAGCATAGTAACCACTCGTGGATCACGATGAAACGCGCGATCACCAATCACTTCTGAATCGCCATAATCTAAATCGAGCACGGGTGTAAACGATAAATCGACACCGCAGGCGCGCAACTCAGTTGCTAAAACATAGCCCACGGCGGTGGCTAGTTTGCAGGATTCAAGAACGTCTTCATCCCAGCGCTGGCCCAGTTTTTTCATGGCGGGCAAATGCGTAAAGCCATCAGTGCGGAACCGCTGTACGCGCCCGCCTTCATGATCAACAGCAATCAACACACCAGGCCGGGCATCGTGAATTGCTTTGCACAATTGGGTTAGCTGCTCACGATTAGTGTAATTACGCGCAAACAAAATCACGCCACCCGTTAAGGGGTGCTGAATGCGACGAATATCGTCTTGGTTGAGGGTAGTCCCCACCACATCGAGCATGACAGGCCCGAGTGGACGAAATGAGTGATCGCGAGTTTGCTTGTTCATAGTTTCTCCACAATGACGAACGCAACGGCGTATTCTGCCTCATCGGTCAGGGTGACCTGCGCTGTTAGACCTTGCTGCTGCATAAAAACAGTAAGTGCGCCACTAGTAACAACGATGGGCTGGCCACTTGGGGCATTTAAAAATTGCGCTGCACGCCAGGTCATGGGCATGCGCATTCCTAAACCTATAGCTTTAGAAAACGCTTCTTTGGCAGCAAACCGAGTGGCCAAAAAACGAATCCCGCGCGCTTCAACTTTAGCTTTGCGACGATGGTATTTTTCGAGTTCTTGCAGACCTAAAATTTTCTCAGCAAAGCGATCACCATGACGCTCCAGCGCTGCGGCTATTCGATCGATGCGAATGATGTCAGTACCAATGCCAGCGATCATACGTTCAGCTCTTTCTACCCTTTAGTCGCGACTGAATCATGATGGCCTTCATTTCACGCACCGCATTTTCCCAACCCACAAAAACAGCATGCGCCACAATCGCATGGCCAATATTCAGCTCGGCAATATCAGGTAGTTCTGCAATCGCCTGCACATTGGTGTAATGCAGGCCATGGCCCGCGTTAACTTTCAACCTATGAGTGACGCCGATCGCTACTGCTTGACGAATTCGTTCGAACTCATGCTGTTGGGCTGCACCTTCGGTATCAGCATAGCGACCTGTATGCAGCTCAATCACGGGCGCGCCAACATCGGCTGATGCCTTGATTTGCTCGTTATCGGCATCGATGAAGAGCGAGACTCGAATGTCATGTCGCGCTAATTTTTCTATTGCTGCACGAATATCATCAAAATGGCGAATAACATCCAAGCCACCTTCGGTCGTTACTTCATTCCGCCGCTCGGGTACTAAGCAAACATCCTGAGGACGGATACGGCATGCGATCTCTATCATCTCTTCCGTCACAGCGGATTCGAGATTCATGCGAGTCGTTAGTTTGGGACGAATAGCTTCAACATCGGCATCGCGTATGTGTCGTCGATCTTCACGCAAGTGCAGTGTGATGACATCGGCACCCGCTTGTTCAGCCAGTATGGCGGCTTGCACTGGATCGGGGTACACCGTACCGCGCGCATTCCGCAGTGTCGCTACATGGTCAATGTTCACACCCAGTTCAATCACAGGATGTTGGGGTTGCAAAAAGCTCATAGTTTTTTATTCAATTAAAGCTGCAGTAGATCAATCAAAATCTGTCGCGTATTCAACGTGAGTCCATTCAAATGATGCGACAGTAGATAACGCATCAAAAATTTACTCTGCTGTTGAGTCGTCGTATCGGAGTAATCGCCCGCCTCCATATCCAACAGTGTTTTTCCATTGACGACTGGCATGGTGTCACTCACCGTGGCTTCACGTGGACCACGCTCAGGATCAATCACATACATCTGATCTGCGAGCACCGGTTGGCCGGTAGCAGCTACGCAACTGATATTCCCTGCAACGCCGGTTTCCTTCAGCAAGCCCAGTTCAAATTTGCGCAACACAATGGCGGGAGGTTCATCATGCGCTAATTGATTAAGCGCTGCGACGTAATGATCGAACAAAGCGGCATGAGGATCATCGCGCGCTAATAATTTGACTAATAATTCATTCAGATAAAAACCGCACAACAGCGCCGAGCGCTCTAACGGACGCAAGCCACCGACCCATTCGGCCGATACCATAGTGCGCACTTCAGATTTACCTGTCCAAGCAACTTGCAAAGGCTGGAAGGTTTGCAATACACCGCGTAATTGAGAGTGCGGTCGTTTAGCGCCTTTTGCCATTAGGGGCACACGACCATAGTCACGCGCAAATACTTCAACGATCAGACTAGTTTCTTTGTACGGATAACTATGCAGCACAAACGCGGGTTGATTGCTAACGCGGTGTTCGCGCTCTACCGGCTTGATCTTGCTACTGGTGCGCGCCATCGCTTTTGTAGCGCGCGACTGCGTGGAGGATACGGACGTCTCTTCAGTACTGGTTACGGCGAGTGCATTCATCGCACGCGCCTCACTCGTAACCGTAGGCACGCAGCCCAGCTTCATTGTCGGCCCAACCGGATTTCACCTTGACCCAGATTTCCAGATAGACCGGTCCACCAAACAGCTTTTCCATATCTAAGCGCGATTGAGTGGAAATCTCTTTAAGTCGCGCACCTTTTTGTCCGATCAGCATCGCCTTGTGTGTGTCACGCCCCACCAAAATAGCGGCAAAAATTCGGCGTAACTGACCTTCTTGTTCAAATTTTTCTATCACTACAGTACTGGTATAAGGCAGTTCATCACCCACAAAACGAAATACTTTTTCGCGCACGATTTCTGCAGCAAGAAATTTTTCACTTCTATCGGTAATGTCGTCTTCATCAAATACTGGGCTATTCAAAGGCAAATAATGACGAATTTCGCCTTCAAGACGATCGAGCTGAAAACCTTGACGCGCCGATACCGGAACGATGGCAGTAAAGTTATGCGTTGCAGCGACTTGCTGTGCGTACGCCATCAACAAGCCCTTGTCTTTGAGCTTGTCGGATTTATTAATTACGAGAATAACCGTCGCATCGGCGGGTAATAACTGCACTACCTGCTTATCTGCCTCACCAAAAACACCAGCTTCTACGACAAACAAAACGATATCCACATCCTGCAAGGATTGAGTTACCGTGCGATTGAGTGTTTTGTTGAGTGGATTGGTGTGACGCGTCTGAAAACCAGGCGTATCGATATAAATAAACTGCGCGTTATCGGCAGTCTGTATGCCGGTGATGCGATGACGAGTGGTCTGTGCCTTGCGAGAAGTGATGCTGACTTTAGCGCCGATCAGCATATTCATCAATGTTGACTTGCCGACGTTAGGTCGGCCGACAATGGCAATGTAACCACATCGAAAATCGGATACAGCAGAGTTATCGGTCATGCTGATTTGCTTTGAGTGACGCGTTTAGTCGGGTCGTCTGAGTCAGGTAAAAGAGTTTCCTGCTCTTGCTGAACGCTGCCGCGCGACTGCTTGCTAGATTTACGAGTATCGTCAGATTTTTTTTCAAGCGTATCCGCCGGTGCATCGGGCTGAAACGTCGCAATACCTGCAAGCTTAAGTTGCGTAGTGCGTTGTCGTGATTTTCTGGGCAGGCTTGGTGAATTTTCCAGCGCCACCTGAACCGCAGCTAAGGCTAAAAGTGCAGCCGCTTGTTCTCCAGCGCGACGACTACCCCCAGTGCCATACACTTGTATGTCTAGCTTAGGTATGGAGCATTCGACTTCAAATTCTTGGTTGTGTGCAGCGCCATGCGTGGCAACGACGTTGTACTGAGGCAGAGAGAATTTTTTTCCCTGCAAATATTCTTGCAACAATGTCTTGGCATCTTTGCCCAAGGTTTTGGGATCGACGGTTTCGATGATGGGTTCGTACAACTCTTTGATCACGCTGTACGCCACATCAAATCCTGAATCAAGGTAGATCGCACCGAACAGTGCTTCTAGTGTATCTGCGAGTATCGATGGACGACGAAAACCGCCAGACTTAAGTTCACCCTCACCCAATCTCAGACATTGCGATAGTTCTAAATGCTGAGCAATTTCATACAGGGACTGTTGTTTAACGAGATTGGCACGAAGACGCGAAAGATCACCTTCATCGATTTTATCGAAGCGATCAAACAACAACGAAGCGATCACGCAGTTAAGCACTGAATCACCCAGAAACTCTAGCCGTTCATTATGTAGGCTGCTATGACTTCGGTGCGTCAAGGCCTGCTGCAGTAATGCAGCATTCTTGAAGGTGTGACCTAGTCGAGTTTGCAATGCGTTGATATCCATTTGCCGTGCGATCAGTTAGGAGTTTTTCCTTCGGGGTCGGTTCCACTCGAACCCCGATACACAATCAGCAGGCTGGCAGGGCCAGCCAGGTAAATCTTTTTTTCATAAGAGAAGCTGACTTTCATTGAATCGCCCACTCCTTTTATGACTAAATCCTTGCCTTTAAGAGAATCGATATAACCTGTCGAGGCCAATTTGTCGAAGGTCTCGCGCACGTCTGCAGGCGTTTGTGAAACTGCGGCAGACGCTTTGATTGTTTTTTCAATCGCCCAGTACTCAAACACGCTAGGGCCTGCCCGCACCACCAATAAACCTGCCAATGCAAACAAACAGAGTGAACTCAAAAAACCTATCAGTGAAAAGCCCCGCGTAGCTTGCCTGCCAGCGTACAACTTGGCATAGCTAGGACGCAAAGCAATCACTTAAACGGGCCTATACGCTTCAGGTCACCCAAATTCATCCAAACAAAAAATGCTTTTCCAACAATATTTTTGTCCGGAACAAAGCCCCAGTAGCGCGAATCCAGACTGTTGTCACGATTATCGCCCATCATAAAGTAATGTCCAGCCGGGACCACGCACTCAAAACCCTCGAGGTTATAGCTGCACAACTCATGCTGAGGAAAAGCATCAGGGCTAGGCACATAGCCAGGCAAACGATCATCGTTAAGAATCTGATGCGACACGCCGGTTAAATCCTCGCGCAAATGCGTAAAGTAAGTCAGCCTTTCTTCATCCAGATAATCGGGCAATTTCTCGTAAGGCAGATCTTGTCCGTTCACCGATAAACGCTTGTTTCTGTAAACGACTTTATCTCCCGGGATACCTACCACTCGCTTGATGTAATCCAGTGAAGGATCCTTCGGGAATTTAAACACCATTACATCGCCACGCGAAGGGTTGTTAATGGAGATGACCTTTTTATTAACAATTGGCAGCCGGATGCCATAGGTGTACTTATTTACCAGTATCAGATCACCAATCTGCAGGGTTGGGACCATGGAACTGGATGGAATCTTGAACGGCTCGAACATAAACGAGCGGAAAAGAAACACTGCGGCAATCACCGGGAAAAAACTACCGGTATAAGCCACCCACGCAGGTTGACCCTCGAGTTTTGCGACGAGCTCAGCGCGAGCGACCGGATCGGGCTTAACCCCACTTTCGGTCAGGCGTGCAGTACGCGCATCAAATTCATCCAGCAATTCTTTCGCCTGACGGTGGCGCGTGGGAGCAAGATAGAAACGATCGAATGCCCAGATACAGCCTGTGACCACGGTGAGCAGAAACAGAATCAGCGCAAAGTTTCCGAGTAAGGATTGCAAAGTCATGGTGGCGTCTTTTTATAGGTGTCAGTTCAAGCGATCATTATTTATCTTCAACTTGCAAGATGGCCAGGAAAGCTTCCTGAGGTATCTCTACCGAACCCACTTGCTTCATACGTTTTTTACCGGCTTTTTGTTTTTCCAGCAGTTTGCGTTTTCGAGTGATGTCGCCGCCATAGCATTTGGCAATCACGTTCTTGCGTAGCGCTTTCACGTTTTCGCGAGAAATAATATTCGAACCAATCGCCGCTTGAATAGCGACATCAAACATCTGTCGTGGAATCAGCTCGCGCATTTTTGCTGCAACGGCACGACCGCGATATTGGCTATTTGATCGATGCACAATGATCGCTAATGCATCGACCTTTTCGGTATTAATCAACATATCGACTTTCACTACATCCGAAGCGCGATATTCTTTGAATTCATAATCCATCGAAGCATAACCACGGGAAATCGATTTCAGTCGATCAAAAAAATCGAGCACGATTTCAGCCATAGGTATCTCGTAGGTCAATTGCACCTGCTTGCCATGGTAGGTCATGTTCAACTGCACACCTCGCTTCTGGGTACACAATGTAATGACCGAACCGACATACTCTTGTGGCATGTACAAATTGACAGTGACGATAGGCTCTCTGACCTCTTCTATCTTAGAGGGGTCGGGCATCTTGGACGGATTATCGACCATGATCGTTTTACCATCACGCTGAACGACTTCGTAAATCACCGTGGGCGCAGTGGTGATTAAATCCATGTCGAATTCGCGCTCTAAGCGTTCTTGCACAATCTCCATGTGCAAGAGTCCGAGAAAGCCACAACGAAAACCAAAGCCCAGCGCTTGCGATACTTCAGGTTCATACATCAACGCCGCGTCATTCAACTTAAGCTTCTCAAGCGAATCACGCAGTGCATCGTATTGATTAGCCTCGACTGGAAACAAGCCGGCAAATACCTGCGGCTGCACTTCTTTAAAACCGGGGAGTGGCGCTGGCGCCGGGCGCGAAGCCAAGGTGATGGTGTCACCAACTTTGGCCGCCTTGAGTTCTTTAATACCGGCAATGATAAAACCCACCTGCCCGGCAGATAACGAATCGCGCGACAGTGACTTCGGCGTAAATACACCGACGCTCTCAACTAAATGCTGCGCACCGGTCGCCATGAAAAGAATTTTTTCTTTCGGGCGCAGAGTGCCGTTCATGACTCGCACCAACATGACAACGCCAACGTAGTTATCGAACCAGGAATCAACAATCAATGCCTGCAGCGGCGCATCGACATCGCCTTTTGGAGCTGGCACACGGGCGATCAGTGATTCGAGTACATCTTGCACACCTAATCCGCTTTTAGCCGAACAATGCACGGCATCGGAAGCTTCAATGCCAATCACTTCTTCAATTTCGTTGATCGCGTTTTCCGGATCAGCAGAAGGCAAATCGATTTTATTTAAAACGGGCACCACTTCCACACCCAGGTCCAGCGCGGTGTAGCAGTTCGCTACGGTCTGCGCCTCGACTCCCTGAGATGCATCGACGACGAGCAGCGCACCTTCACATGCGGATAAGGAGCGACTGACTTCGTAGCTGAAGTCGACGTGGCCCGGCGTATCAATCAGGTTGAGGTTATAGATCTGTCCATCGCGAGCCTTGTACTGCAGCGCCGCTGTTTGTGCCTTGATGGTGATGCCGCGCTCACGCTCGAGATCCATGGAGTCGAGCACCTGGGCTTCCATCTCACGATCAGAGAGGCCTCCACATAACTGGATGATGCGATCAGCCAGCGTCGACTTGCCGTGATCGATGTGAGCGATGATTGAAAAATTTCTAATATTTTGCATTATTGCCGCGGGTACAAAAAAAGCGCTCTGAGCGGGGCTTTTCCCCATGCGAGCGCCTTGTTTGGAAAGCTGTTCAGAAGCCGCATTTTACCGGATTTGAGGGTGAACCTGACCGTTTAACCCGGATACAGCACCCAGATTAGTCGGGATGACTTGAAAGAAAACCTTTGACCGCGTTTTCATCGAGGAAATAATGACAAAGTTGCTGATCTGGCTGTCCGTCACGGCAACCAATGAGCACCGGCACCAGTTCGTCATACCGCTGGAGTAGCTCGGCTTGAAGATCGATATCGATCACATTGACACTGATTTGATCGCCGACGAGCTTTCTAAGCGCAGTGAGCAAATCATCACAAAGATGGCAATAACTGCGTGAATACAGAATAAAACGAGGATGGTCTGGCACGTCAGGCAAAGGTAATCACTACGGTTCTATAAAAAAAGAAAAGGCTGCGACCGGAGTCACAGCCTTTCTCAGGTCAACTTACTTACGGCTGCGCTGGACGCAGAGGAACAAATTGCGAAGCATCACCTCGACGTACCAACAATAAAGCATTTTTCTTCGGGTCTAACTTAGCTACAAGCCCATTGAACTGCTTAGCGTCCTTAATGTCGGTGTTGTTCAAGCGAACGATCACATCACCTTGCTGCAAACCCGCACGTGCGGCTGAACCGTCGGCCTGCTCAACTATCACGCCACCATCGAGCTTGAGTTCACGCTTTTGTCCTTCGGTCAGATCAATCACAGCCAAACCGAGCGAATTTAACGTCTGCTCTTGCTTGGGTTTTTTCTCTTCTTTTTTCGCTGCCTGCTCGACTTCCATTTCGGCCACAACGACTGGCAGATCGCGCTTGTTACCTTTGCGCAGAACAGTCAGAGTCGATTTTGAACCAGGCTTGGTATTACCCACCAGACGCGGCAGATCGCCGGATTTTTCAATGATGGTGCCATTGAAGTTGGTAATGATGTCACCTGCTTCTACACCCGCTTTTTCTGCGGGACTGCCGGGCTCCACTCGAGCAACTAAGGCACCCTGTGGACGCGGCAAACCTAAGGACTCAGCGACGTCTTTGGTCACTTCGCCAATCTGAACACCAATGCGACCACGCACAACCCGACCTACTGATTTGAGCTGATCGGATACGCGCATTGCCTCATCGATAGGCACAGCGAAAGAGATACCCATATAGCCACCAGAACGGCTATAAATTTGCGAATTGATGCCAATTACTTCACCGCGCATATTAATCAGCGGCCCGCCCGAATTACCCGGATTAACTGCAACGTCGGTTTGAATCAGCGGTAAATAGTCACCGGTATCGCGTGAGTTCGCCGAGATGATGCCAGCGGTCACCGTATTTTCTAAACCAAAGGGCGAACCAATCGCGATCACCCACTCACCAACGCGCAACTTGCTGGAATCACCCATCGTTAAGCGCGGCAGATTCGTGCTGTCGATTTTGACCAGCGCCACATCGGTACGACGATCTGAGCCGATGATTTTTGCTTTGAACTCGCGCTTGTCAGTCAGTGTTACGAAGACTTCATCTGCACCCTCAACGACGTGCGCATTCGTCAACACATAACCGTCTGCAGAAATAATGAAACCCGAACCCACACCACGCGGTGTTTGTTGCTGATCATCGCCTCCTTGCGGCCCACCTTTGCGACCGCGCGGTGAAGGTTGCGGACGCTGACCACCGGGAGGTTGAGCTCCGGGTGGTTGACCAAAGAAACGGCGGAAAAATTCTTGCATTTCCTCATCTTCCGACCCTGGCGCACCTTGACCTGGTTGCATGCCCTTGGCGCGCTCAGTGGTACGGATATTCACTACTGCCGGACCGACCTTATCGACCAGATCAGTGAAATCGGGCAGCACGGCTGCAACAGCCGAGGATGAAATGGAAACACCCATGCCGAACGGCACGAAGGTAGTCGCTAAGGCGACAAAGGCGGCAGCTGAAAAACTGCCAGAAAAACGCTGCATTATTTTCATGGGATTTATTTGCTGTCAGAAGCAGAAAATTCAAGGGTGTCGGCTACCAGCCGGATGGCCACCATAGGCACTTCGCCGACAATGGTAAGCCAAAATTTCCCAATCCGCTTGCCGACCATATTCACCGGCCCTTCCTGTACTGGATTCTGGCTGCGAACGGCTGACCAAGGCTCGACAAAGATTGAAATGCTTGCTAATCCATCAGAACATACGATCTGAACAACATCGCGCGCCTCACCTATTCCGCTCTGTTTAGCCGCGATCACTCTACGCTGAGCGGCTAGGCGGCTAAACCCTGCAGGCAGTCGAAAAGCCCAGCCCGATACATCGGCGGGCCCGGAAACCGCAATCTCGGTCTGCCAGCCATGCGTCGCCATCACACGCTCACGCAACCGTGCAGCAGGTAACGAACCAATAGTGACTTCGCTAAACCCAATCTGCGCGACGACATCACCGC
>CANGJE010000078.1 GCA_947454305.1 Oxalobacteraceae bacterium | reverse complement strand
GCTCTCGTTCGTCAAAACGGCTTTAAAGCCTATGCTCATCATGAGTAAATCGATAGAGCGAGTTTTCGTCGCAGGCCACCGTGGCATGGTGGGTTCCGCATTGGTTCGCGCTCTGCGCGATCGTAATGATTGTCAGCTGGTGCTGCGGTCACACGATGAGCTTGATTTGCTTGATGCAGAACACGTCGCAGAATTTTTTGCGAATGAAGAAATCACTACTGTCTATTTAGCTGCCGCTAAAGTGGGTGGGATTCACGCTAACAATACACAACCGGCTGAATTCATACGCGAAAATTTACTGATAGAAACGAATGTTATTCATCAGGCCTGGAGTCATCAGGTACAAAAATTATTATTCTTAGGCTCCTCATGCATTTATCCTCGCTTAGCAACCCAGCCCATACGAGAAAACGCCTTGCTCGATGGACCGCTCGAGCCAACCAATGAGCCGTATGCGATTGCCAAAATTGCAGGTATTAAATTATGCGAAAGTTATAACCGCCAATATGGTACCGATTTCCGCAGCTTGATGCCGACTAACCTGTATGGCCCGGGCGATAATTTTCATCCAGAAAATAGTCATGTTTTACCTGCACTATTACGAAAAATTCACGACGCCTATCATTCCAATGCTGACGAGGTAGTTATTTGGGGAAGTGGCACGCCTTTAAGGGAATTTTTACACGTAGATGATTTAGCTCTGGCTTGCCTGCGTTTGATGCAGCATGACCGTGAACAATTGAATGACTTGATCACTCCGCAGTGTTCACATATTAATGTTGGCAGTGGTGAAGAAATTAGTATCGCTAATTTGGCTCAGCTGATAGCAGACATCATTGGCTATGAAGGTCGACTTACTTTTGATCGCAGCAAACCCGATGGCACACCCAGGAAATTGCTCGATTCAAGCAAAATGAATCAGCTGGGTTGGTCTGCCAACATACCGCTACGCGAAGGCATCTTACGTACGTATCGTCACTTTTTAGCAGCCACCGCAGCGAGCCACGCTGAACTTGTCTATCGGGGCCCCACCGAACAACCCCGCATGCGATTTTAAAAACGTATGCTTATGGATGTGACGGCAGCCAGCGATACCTTTCTTGTTTTACTCGTCGCTGTGATTGCGCTGCCATTTTTGCTCGCCGCTTGTTGGCGTCAACCTGCACGCGTAACGCTGGGATTCGTGGCGATACTTTGTCTTTTCTCTTCATCGACGTGGGGGCAACTACAAGAAGAAAATACCTTGTACGCACGAGGTACCGGTCTATTTTATTTTTCTTTAATTAATCTTCTTCTGTGGGTGGCGGTGGCAGCGGCGGCAACACGTCAGAGTGCAAATAGCGCAACCGACAAAATGAGTGCTCCTTTTTCACGATTTCTCGTAGCCTTTGCTTTTCTGTTGCTAGCGCATGTCGTGGTCGGCTTAGTCGCAGACAAAGAGCTGACTCTCATCTTAAGTTACAACGGATTGCTCAACATTCTTAACTTGCTACTTTTTAGTTGGCTGCTATTAAACACCTTAACCACGCAGAAAAATCAGCAATCGTTAATTAAATTATTACTCATTCTGGCTGCCGCACGCGCATTGTTTGGATTGATTCGCTATCAATGGTTTGAGGGCGATAGCGCTAATCCGTATCGTAATTTTGAGAGCTTGGATATGAAGCTCGTCTTTTTTGATATTAGTGATAACTACATAGCCGCACTTGCAGCGTTTTTCCTAGCGTGGTTGTTATTAATGCCAACGGTACGCATGAAGCTATGGCAGCGTATTGTTATAAGTGGTTGGCTGGTCATAGAAATAGCCACCGTTGCATTGTCATTTCGCCGTTCATCACTGATTGGTTTGGCGCTGATGACCTTAGTCTTGATCTGGCAATTGCCTTGGTGGCGACGCATAGGACTCGTGGTTGTCAGTAGCTTTTCCATGGTGACCGCTAGCGCCACACTGGTGAGTGAGCGATTGCAATTTAATGTTAACAACCAAAGTACTGGTTTTCTTTCTTCTTTGTTGTATGACGTTGGGCCGGATCGTGCCACTGAAACCAGTCGTTTCTATGAATTAGAATCAGCAGCCCGCAGCCTTGAAGGAAACTGGTGGTTTGGCTTGGGAAGCTGGGGTAGCTTTTACGGCAATGAGGATATCCTTGATTACCACTTTGGAAAATTTGATTTTGTTCATAGCGGCTTTGGCCATGTGATTCTTAAATCAGGAATACTTGGCCTGACACTTTTTCTTGGTCTGCTATTCGTTTTCATCATTCACTACCTTCAACGTAGAAAGTACTTGTCGGGTACGAGCGCTCTGCTGGCTGATGCTGGATTTGCTGGTTTTTTGTTTTGGAGTCCTACGTTATTGATTGGCACACCCATCATTGAATTTCGCAGCATGCTGCTCATAGGTTTTACGCTCGCACTACCTTACCTTCATACCTCGCAATCCCATAGTTTTAACACTAGGTCTCAGCCACACCATGCTATTGCGTAATTCATTGTGGCATCTAAGCGGTATTGCGATTCCTGCACTGGTCGCATTAGCCACCGTCCCTTTTCTAATTTCAGGATTAGGTTTAGAAGGATTTGGCATCATCACCTTAATTACTTCCGTCGTTGGTTACTTCGGCATTTTGGATTTAAATCTATCTGCCGGCACCATCAAATATCTGGCGCAATATCACGCGCAAAAAGATCAGGCACGATTTGCTGAAACATTTTGGTTCGGAGCGCTCTTCTATGGCGTTATTGGAGTAATCGGCGGTGCGCTACTGGCGCTGATTGGCGCTGGTGTTTTAATTCACTACTTCAGTAGTTCGGTGACTCTGCTAACCGAAACCCTTCTTACACTAAAAATTGCTGCAGTCGGTTTTGCACTCACTCAATGGCAAAACTATCTGGTGTCCGTGCCACAAGCGCTGCAACGCTATGATCGATCCGCCCAAGGCGAGGCATTTTTTGGCGTGGTTGTTAATGTGGTCTCAGCCTATGTCGCTGTCGCGGGCGGCGGCATCGTGGGGGTGATGACAGTGCGGGTAGTCATCTCCGCACTAAATACAGCATGGCTAGTCGGCTTGTTAAAGCACTTAGGTATTTTTACTGCGCCTGTTTGGCCGCGACGTGATATCAGTCGTACGCTCACTCATTTTTCAGCGTATGCCTATCTGTCGCGACTAGCCTCCATGTTGCATCAGCATGCAGACAAACTCATCATCGGATCAATCGCGGGGCCGATTGCCCTTGCCTTGTACACCGTGCCTAATCAATTGGCCAGCCGCGTTTTGGGACTGACTTATCGATTAGGAAGCGTCGTCTATCCGCGGGTATCTGCTCTGGCAGTCGATGGAAATCCAGACGTATTGCGACAACTCTACCTGGACGCTACGCGCTGGTTAACATATTTGAATTTTGCCGTACTCGGTCTCATCGCTTTAGTAGGAGAAGACTTTTTACGCCGATGGGTAGGGCCTGAATTTGTAAAGGATGGCTACCCTATCCTACTGCTCATCACCTTTGCATTACTCATCGACTCACTAACCCAAATACCCTCGCTGATTAATGACGGCTTGGGACACCCTAAAGTCACCGGTCGCTTCGCATTAGCGCGCGGCATCATTGGTGTACCCATGGTCTACACGGGAACACTCATCGCGGGTATTCAAGGTGCAGCGCTAGCCCATCTGTTAGCGTCAGCAATCATGGCTGTCCTATTTCTTGTGTATGTACATAATCGTACAGTGCCGATCTCGCTGCAGGATACGTTTAAATATGCATGGCTACCTAGCCTCTCTAGCGGCTTTGCTGCGCTGTTGATAGCGCTACCTTTACGCTGGGTGATGAGCGATGGCTTAGTTAGCCTGCTCATTCAAGTCAGCGCTGCAGCCTTAGTATTGTGCTTATTCGGCTTTGTTTTTCTAAGTAATAACACTGAAAGGATACTCGTGCTCTCTATAGTGCGCCGCCTAATCCCACGCACAAACTGAAATGCGCATCTTAATGGTCAGCGAAGACCTCCCGACACCGGGTATGGGTGGCCTTGCGCGACATGTACTCGCCTTAGCGCGGGCACTGATCACCGAAGGACATACGGTCGACTTAATGGGTAATGATGATTACTGTCCCGACGATACCGAAGAAAAAATGACATTCGATGGGATTTTTTTTCCTGAACTGCGTGGCCAATTCACGGGATGGAAAGAAATGTCGCTAGGTGTTTTCATGCCATGGAAACGTACACTCATGGCTAAACGATTTGCCAGAGCCATATTGCGGCGCAGCTCAGACTATGACGTGGTTCACTATCATGGTCATCTTCCTAACCTTGCTTTTCATTTACCTGAACACATTAATTTTATTCAAACTCGGCATGACCAAGGCAGCGACTGCTTAACTCATACTCGCTTCAGAAATAATGACGTATGTACCAGCATTGATTCAACCACCTGCGCACAATGCCGCAGCAAACATCCCAATGCTCTTCAGCGTATGGTTTCTGCCTTTGCGGTTGATCAATACCGAGACGAAGTAGAACAGGGAATTAATCGTCATAAAACAATTTTTGTTTCACGACAATTGCGATCAAATATGCAGCGCTGCTTTGGCTCTTCAGCAAGCGGGTTGATTTTACATAATTTTATTGATAGCGAAAGCATACGCTTAACGTTAGCTGAGCCAGATAAGTCGACTAACCCACCCCTATCTGATCGTACCCAGGTATTTATCGCTGCCAAACTTTACGATGCCAAAGGTGTCGATCCGTTTTTACGAACCTTAGCAAGGCATTCACATCAATCACTGCAGGTACGTATCGCTGGTAGCGGTCCCGATGAGGCTTCACTTCGTAAAGACTTCCCATGGGTGACTTTTCTTGGCTGGCAAACGGGTGTACAAACTTTACAACTGACGAATGCTGCAACTGCGATTGTTGTACCTTCTATCTGCGAAGAATCGTGTGCAACGACGGTGCTTGAAGCGCTTGCACTCGGCAAGGTTGTCTTTGCATTGCGGCGTGGCGGCACACCAGAATTATCAATCTATGCCAACAACGAATCGCAACTACAGCTTTTTGACGACATGCCGTCATTGGTAAAGGGATTGCTAAATTTTAGTATTCATCCAATTAAAACAGCCCCCACTCAATATCAATCAAATGCTATGCAGGCCGGCCGTGTTTTACTAAATTTTTACGAACTACCTCCTGGTCCACTCACTACTCGGTATTGAATTCAAATGACGACTCCTGATTTTTCCATCATTACTTGCACTCTCAACAGTGATCAATGGATAAAACAATCGATACGCTCTGTGTTACGTCAAAATTCAGTCAGCATTGAGTATATTTTTGTTGATGGCGGCTCTACGGATGGAACACTTAAAAAAATTCAATCCATTACTAGTCCTTACAAATTACTTCATAGACCTGCCGCTGGAATTAGTGACGCCATGAATGCTGGCATTGCAGAAGCAACCGGAAAAATTATTGCTTGCTTACATTCGGATGATTTTTTTCTTCACGCTAACGTATTAGCTACCGTCGCTGAACGATTTAATACCACGGGATGTGAATGGCTCTTTGGGCGAACGTCCAATCTCATTAACGGCAAGCTTAGGCCCGAAAATTTCAAAGCCCCTATTTATACGCGCCAAGCTCTGTTGAAAGGTAATTTCATTCCTCACCCTGCTACGTTTGTAACGCGCGAGTTACTACAAAAATCAGGAGGCTTCAACACTGAGCTACGCTATGCCATGGACTATGATTTGTGGTTACGTCTTTCCATGTTGTCTACTCCGGCTCAACTGAATTTTCCCCTAACCGCGTTTCGAGAGCATCAAGGAAGCCTCTCAACAGCAAATCGCATGGCGGCACTACGTGAAGATCTTCAAGTTCGTCTGAAGTATGCGCCACAGGATCCACTGGCGCGAATGCTCCACCTGGCTCGCTTTCACTTTCGTAAATTTCGTCAACTAGTACAAACGAATCAAAAATATGCGAAGCCTGCGTAAGCTGTCGCTCATTCTTGCGACAGTCGGTCGTACTAATGAATTGCATAGACTTTTTGATTCGCTAGCCACTCAAACATTTAATGATTTCGAAATCATCGTGGTTGATCAGAATTCTGATCAACGCTTGCAAGCCATCTTAACCAGAGCACGGTGTCTAGGCTTGTTGGTTCGCCACCTATGGCATCACCCACCCAATTTAGCCTTAGCGAGAAATGCGGGTAGTAACATTGCCACCGGACAGTGGCTGGGATTTCCTGATGATGATTGCTGGTATGAGCCTGATTCCTTAACTCGAATCATGGAAAGAACCCAGCAAGCCGATGCTCCGCAAGGCGTCATTTGCCAATGGGTAGAACAAAATGACATGCATCCAGCTGGATTACTCAGTTGGAAGCGCTCATCGAGATTCAGAGACTATCCCGTTTCATCTATCACTCTATTCATGCGCCGCACATTAATTCGCGATGTCGGTGGCTTTGATGGACGCTTAGGTATAGGTCAATGGTTTGGAGCGGGGGAAGAAACTGACATTGTTTTACGTGCACTTCGTACAGGCGCTGTCATTGCACATGAACCCAGCGCAAAAATTCATCATCGTGTAGATACTGAGCATGACCCACGCAGTCAAGTTGCACGACGTTCAGCACTGCTACGAGCACGCGGGACCGGAGCTATGTATGCGAAACATAATTTACCTCTGTGGGTGATTATTCGCGGCTTGTTTTCACCGCTGATCAAACCTTTAGCAAAGGGGCACGTAGGTGCCGAATTCAAGCAAGGTATCGCCATTGCCCTAGGCAGATTGACAGGATGGATACATTGGTACAACCAGCAACGACGCAGCAGGAAAACACCATGACAGCTAGTCAATTCATTGTATGAAGCACACTGTATTTAGTCTTTCGGTCGATGATGGTCATCCCCTCGACATGCGCTTAGCCGAACTACTACACAAGCGCGGCATACCCGCCAGCTTTCATATTCCTATTCGTAATTCCGAAGGCCCTCCAGTACTCCAAGCATCACAGATGCGCGAACTGGCAGAAAATTTTGATGTGGGCTCTCATACCTTAGATCACCGTTATCTCGCTAACTTAGAAATGCATGAGGCGCTCAGGCAAATTACTGAAGGTAAGTTAGCCTTGCAAGATATTTTAGGGAAGTCTATCGAGGGCTTTTGTTATCCCGGTGGTAAATATCGGCCTATTCACTGCGGCATGGTGAGGGCCGCTGGCTTTCGCTATGCACGCACCACCCAAAATTTTCGTCTCGATACAGGCAGACAACCTCTGGAATTACCGACTAGCTTGCAGTTTTATCCGCATCCGCGCCGAGTATTACTGCGTAATTTTTTATCGCAGCCATCCTGGAGAGAGCGCTGGCCAATGTGCGAATTAGTTTTACAAGACGGCGATTGGTTAGATCGCATGCGTCACCTTTTAGCCTATGCCTTACGACAAGGCGGTGTATTTCATCTTTGGTGCCATAGCAAAGATATAGACAGCCTCGACCTGTGGCAAACCTTGGATGACTTTTTAATTGAGGTGGGCGAATGGATACCGCCTGAGCGCCGTGTTGATAACCTACAGTTGGTATCAAGATACTGCGAAGGTATACCTCCTCAGCTATCGCTGCACTAAATAAAAGGCCAACCTGCAAGCAAACTGTTAGATGCCTAGCTAGTTGACGCTGTATTTAGGGCTGATTGAGTCGTGGCATTTGTCGTCTCTGCACTTACAAGCTCAGGCTCGTACCCTGGTTTCCATATCATCAAAAAATAATACGCTTTAAGGCCGATAATACGAACATGGCCTAGCTTCCAGCTTGGCTTTCCTGGCAATACATCGACCAACGCTTTAATATCAAATGACGTTAATAACGTTGACTTTCGCCCCTCTTTCATCCACCGCGCTAAGGGATGATAACGGTTGGTCGTCGAAATAAATATACCCTTACGTGAGACGCGTAGTAATTCGCGCAACAGACGGACTTGCCGCTCATGCGTCGTGTACTGCTCAATTAATTCATGACAAGCCACCCAATCAAAAGAAAGATCGCGATACGGAAGATGTACTTTTTCAGGGGCTGGCAATTGATCGATCTGGTCAAGTTCTAATATTTTTTGTTTAAGTTCGTGCTTGCTAAACTCTGCGAAGGCTTCCCGTATTCGTTCTCGGGAATGCTGCATCGCCTGCTCAAGCAAGGTAGGAAACATGAATTTTCTCTTTGTGGATGGAATGCGCTATCTTCAGCGCAATCGCGGCCTCAAGTTTTGCGAGGCATCAGCGACAGATCGCTGACAGTGAGCTTTAATCACTGTCTTAATTAGATCACCATAAACATGGGCTATGTCTGACGATTCTGCTGAGCTTTTCGGGATATCCATAACTGTGCTTTCCTGGGAACAAGCAACATCGACCATCATGCAATGGACTCAGGAACTACAATCTCGCGTTGTGTGCGCCTGCAATGTTCACTCTGTAATCAGTGCTAACGCTGATCCAGAGCTAAAAAATGCGTTGATATCTGCCGACATGCGCACACCTGATGGTGCACCACTGGCTTGGCTCATGAGAAAAATCGGATGGCCAGATCAACAGCGCATCAACGGGCCAGATCTGATGTGGAAGCTCTTAAGTGAAGCAAACCGATTACAGGTACCCGTATTCCTACTGGGAAGTACAGAATCAACACTGAATCAATTAGAAAAAAAACTACTTATAGCATTTCCACGGTTGCCTCTAGTAGGTTTGGTATCGCCACCATTTCGCCCTACGACAACTAAGGAAGACGATGAACTGATGGCACTGATTTCAAGCTCAGGAGCTCAATTACTTTTCGTTGGGCTAGGCTGTCCTAAGCAAGAAAAGTGGATGGCGACTCATCGCCAACGATTACCCATGGTGATGGTTGGCGTGGGCGCTGCGTTTGACTATCACGCAGAAACCTTAGCACGCGCTCCTATTCGCTGGCAACGTGCTGGACTTGAGTGGCTATACCGACTTGCGATGGAACCCAAGCGATTAGGTCGTCGTTATCTCGTAACCAATACACTATTTTTATTAGCGCTTCCCGGGCAGCTGTGGAAGCGATCCCGTTGAAATAAATTCGGGATTCGCATCGCCCATACGCTTTACCCATTCATCTCGACTCACAATGCCTGTGCCTTCTAGCTGAGCAAAGTGATCTGGACTACCTACGTAACGGTTATGCGTAAAGCTCGCAAACCGCGATAAATGCTCGCCGCCACGACCACTCCATAATCTAAATACCGGAACACCCGGTAACGAAACAAACTGATTTCCATTCATCTGATTACCATACAGCGCACTCGAAAGTGAGGTTTCGTTAAAAAGTATGTGTTGGTAGGTACTATCTTTGAACAGATTGCCGCTAATTAAATTAGCAAAGCCATCATGCAATTGCATACCGCTAGAATTAGCGATAGCTTGATTTTTTTTTACCACCACACCATTCGCAAAGTCATCTAGATAAATGGCATATGACCAGCGGCCCTGCACGTTACTAATACGATTATTTTCTATTCGTGTGCGCAAAGGTAAGCGATCGCGTGCTGCTGTATAAATGCCGCCGCAATCCGTCATTCGCAAACATACCTGATCGATATGATTGTGATCGACCACCGAATCACGAAATACTCGTATACCTACATACGCAGCGCGCTGAATGGTATTACGCTCAATAACATGACCGCGAGCCTGCTCAAAAATTATGGCGCCCTTAGATCGTTTAGGCATACCAAGCATGCCTGTATCCCGAATCACGCTATCTTCAATATGAACATCCCGTGCATCATCCGTCGCACGCAGGCCATTCTGTACCGTCCCATTTACTTTAATACGTGAAATTCGCGTACCTGCTCCTCCAATCACGATAGCGTCTTCTTCCGAATGAATGATGTGCGTATCAAGTACAGACAAATCACGGGAATCACTACCATCAATGCCTTGCGTCGCTAAAAAAAGCGTGATGCCTTCAATCCGGATACCCGATGAAGCATGCGCATCAATCCCCATTCCGCGCGATAACGCCCAAGTTCTACCTTCGGGAGATAGTCCATCTTCCGGCCACACGAATAAACGTCCTTGCTGATAAATCCACTCACCCGGTGAATTCAGCATCCAACGCTGGCCTTCTAGATAAAACGCTGTCTTAGCTGGAAATGTAAAATCTTCTTCCGGCAGCTGAGAAATTCGAACTAAACCACGATCGCTGTCGGCAATCGTTTGAGCCAGTATCAACCAATCCTCTGCACGCCAGACTATCGTCGCACCGCGTAAATCATGATTAAATTCTTGAACGCGCACCATGTCGCGCCCCTTACCTTCTCCTGCGTACCAAGTCTGACTATCATTGGGTTCATGAGCTAGAGCGGCGAAGTTAGCCCCCACCTGAACCATGCGCGGCTCAAAATTAATAGCCGCCGACCAAATCGACCCTTGCTTAGTCCAACCAGTAATGGGCACTGCCGGCGTGATAGTGGCCGTCTGACAACCGGGCGCCGGGCGCACAACCACACCGCGTTTGCCGGCTAGTGGCAACGTGCCGCTATAAATTCGATCACACGCTAAGCTAATAACTGAGCCATCCTGAATCAACGTCGGTGTAGGTGACACTACACGCGTTTGAAATCGTG
>CANGJE010000077.1 GCA_947454305.1 Oxalobacteraceae bacterium | reverse complement strand
TTGGAGTAACGCGAGGCGATTAGCTCGCAATGCGGCATCCTCAGCCATGACCATAACATCATTAAAAAACGCATCAACATCATTGCGCAATGCTGCTAAGGCTTTTAAGGTCGAAGCGAAATCGCCTTTCGCAAAGGCTTGATCCACGGTCTGTCTTGCTTCAACCATAGCGCCGTAGAGTCGTTGTTCTGAAGGCTCAACTAATAAAGCTGATTGCACTTCACTGTGCGGAGCTTCATTTTTCTTCAGAATATTAGTAATACGCTTGTTCGCGGCAGTGAGTGAAATAGCTTCGGGTAGCGCAGCAAATGCTTTAACGGCATCCAGCCTATCCAAAATATCATCGAGTCGGTCGGGCGATTGTGAGACGACGGCTTCAATCGCATCTTGTGCATGACCGCGATCACGCAATAGACCGCGCAAGCGTTCGTAGATAAAGATCTGTGCGTCATGTACTGGATCAGTAAATTGCGCATTGCCCTGAAATTGCTTCGCAGCTTGTAGTAACAAGTGTGACAGCGATAAAGGTAAACGCTGCTCGATCAGCATACGCAGCACACCCAATGCGTGACGACGTAAAGCAAACGGATCTTTGTCACCAGTTGGTGCTAAACCGATACCCCAAATACCGATGAGCGTTTCTAATTTGTCAGCCAGAGCGACGACCGTTCCTGTTTGCGTGGTGGGTAAAGCATCGCCCGCAAAACGCGGTTGGTAATGTTCACTAATAGCCAATGCTATATTTTCTGGCTCGCCATCATGGCGTGCGTAGTACGTTCCCATGATGCCTTGCAGCTCTGGGAATTCACCGACCATGTCAGTTAACAAATCAGCTTTTGAAAGCTGAGCTGCTCGTTTAGCCTGAGCGACATTGGCCCCCAGTGATTCGGCGATCGCAGCAGCAATCGCAACTACACGTTCATTACGTAGCGCTTGCGAGCCAAGTTTGTTGTGATACACCACGCTGGCCAGACCGGGCAGCCTATCGATAAGTTTTTTCTTTTTATCTTGCTCGAAAAAGAATTTCGCATCGGATAAGCGTGGTCGAACTACACGTTCATTACCACCGATGATGTGGCTGGCATCATGGGTTTCGATGTTTGAGACGATGAGAAAGCGTGAACGTAACTTGCCTTGTGTATCCGTTAGTGCAAAATATTTTTGATTAGTCTGCATGGTCAAAATCAGACATTCTTGTGGAACGACCAAAAATGCAGGATCAAAATTGCATTCATAAACGACAGGCCACTCAACTAATGCGGTCACTTCATCTAGCAGTGACTCAGGCATCAAAATATGGTCACCATTTGCCTGGGCTAATAAAGCAGCACGTATTTTTTCTTTGCGCTCGGTGTAACTAGCGATGACGCGTCCTTGTTCTTGCAGAATAGTTGCGTAACGGGCCGCAGTGGGAATGCTGATCGACGATTCTTTACTAAGAAAGCGGTGTCCCAATGTGGTATTCGACGATTGGAGACCGACCAGCTTAAGTGGAATGATTGTTTCATTTAGTAGTGCAATCAAGCCATGCACAGGGCGTACAAATTGCACGGTGGTGCCGTCGGGTCGCTGATAACTCATGACCTTAGGTATGGGTAATTTTGTGATGCTTTCTTCTAACGTGGTTTGCAGTCCCTCAGCCAGTGATTGTCCAGGCGCTGTGTAGGTGAAGAAAAAACTATCCGCTTTACCGTCGCTGGCGCATTCTAATTCATTGATAGCAATCGACTCGCGTCCGGCTTGCGCTGCCAGTGCGGCTAATTTTTTAGTCAACGGTGCGGCTGGTTGACCGTCTTTATCGAGCGCTACTGAAACAGGAAGAACTTTTTCGCGAATTTGTTTATCAGGTGATGCGAGACGCACCCCTTCAATTTCAACCGCTAGGCGACGTGGGCTCGCATAGGCTGTGAAGCGTGCGCCATCATCTATAAATGCGCGCGAAGATAATCCATTGAAAACCGCCGACGCAAAGGCATCACCTAATTTGCCGAGCACTTTAGGAGGCAGTTCTTCAGTTAGTAATTCAACCAGCAGTGTTTGCTTCATGTTGTTTGGTGTAGTGAGTGCGTTTATTTCTGAAAATATCAGGCGGCTTTGCTGGTATCGCCCAGCATAGGAAAGCCTAGTTGTTCGCGTGAAGCGTAATACGCTTGTGCGACGGCGCGTGCTAGATTACGTATGCGTCCGATGTAGGCCGCACGCTCGGTCACCGAGATCGCGCCGCGTGCATCGAGCAGGTTAAAGGTATGCGCTGCTTTCAATACCATTTCATACGCAGGTAACGCTAACGGTACGGCCATCAGACGCTGAGCTTCGGATTCGTAATTAGTGAAAAGCGAAAATAAAAAATCAGTATTTGAATGTTCGAAGTTGTAGCAAGACTGTTCGACTTCGTTTTGATGAAACACATCACCATACGTGAGTCGCTGAGTGATGCCACGCTCTTGCCATTCCGTCCAAACTAAATCAAAGACGTTCTCAACACCTTGCAAATACATGGCTAATCGCTCAATACCGTAAGTGATTTCGCCCAGCACAGGTTTGCAATCGATACCACCGACTTGCTGGAAATACGTAAATTGTGTCACTTCCATGCCATTTAGCCAGACTTCCCAACCCAGACCCCAGGCACCTAAGGTGGGATTTTCCCAGTCATCTTCGACGAAGCGCACATCGTTCTCAGTTAACTTCAAGCCGAGTGCTTCGAGTGATCCTAAATACAAATCTAAAATATTTTCTGGAGCCGGTTTGAGTACGACTTGATATTGATAGTAGTGCTGCATGCGATTTGGATTTTCACCGTAGCGCCCATCTTTAGGACGACGTGACGGCTGCACATAGGCCGCACGCCAAGGCTCAGGTCCAATAGCTCGCAAAAAAGTAGCGGTGTGCGAGGTGCCAGCGCCGACTTCCATATCGTAGGGTTGCAGTAGCGCGCAGCCTTGTGCATCCCAGTAGTCCTGGAGTTTGAGAATAATTTGCTGAAAACTTGGTTTGGTAGTCATGAGAAACGAGTAGTGATGACAGCCTATCGCTGTTGAGCGACGTGCCGATCAGTGTTGCGGGAGATGAGTTTCCCGAATTGTTAAGAAACCCCAAGATTTTATCCGCTTTTGAGCGCTTGACGGCCGATAAACCAGAGCCCCAGCAAGAGTAGTGTGGCCAGTCCAACCACCGGCAGATTACCCAGCCGTATATACGGCGTCATTCCCTTCATGCCTTGCACATCGGCGACTAAGGTGGCGCGAGTCCAGGGCGGCAGCTGGGATAGTACTCGCCCGTGGCTATCGATGACTGCCGTAGCACCGGTATTCGTGGCGCGCAGCATGGGGCGTCCGGTTTCCAGAGTGCGCATTTGCGATATCTGAAGATGCTGCGGTAGTGCGATGCTGTCACCAAACCATGCAATATTCGAAACATTTAATAGCAGGGTGGGTTCCGGACTACCCCTATCAATGGCAGCGGCAATTTGTGCAGCGATTTCTTCGCCAAATAAATCTTCATAGCAGATGTTCGGTAAGACCCACTGATCACGCACATCAATCGGTGCTTGGTATAAATCGCCACGACCAAAATCACCTAAAGGTATGTGCATCATGTCGACAAACCAGCGCGCACCGGGTGGTATGAATTCACCAAACGGGACTAAGTGATGTTTGTCGTAGCGATAAGGCGTTGCCTGCCCAAATGAATAGCCGATCAGACTATTGAGATAGATTCCGGGGCCGGGTGACCATGGAATGCCAACCAGCAGGGTACTGTTGTTTTGCCACGCGAAATGCGCGAGGTTTTCGAGATAGTTTTCGGGCAGTTGCGTTGATAACAAAGGCACGGCTGTTTCGGGCGTGGCGATCAGATCGGCGGGCGCCTCAGTGATCATGTCTCGGTAGAGCGCCAACGATTGCACAACATGTTCTTCATTAAATTTCATTTGCTGCGGAACGTTTCCTTGCAACAGACGAACGCGTATCAATGATCCATGCGCTTCGGTCCAGTGGATGCTCTTCAAAGCGTTACCCATACCGATTAAAACGATTATCAAAGCAATCGCTACGCGATTGAAATAACCCGTTTGAAACATCCAAGCGATACAACCAGCAATGATCGTGCAAATCCAACCGATACCGTACACACCTATTACAGCGGCATAACCTGAAAGTGGGCTGGTTGTGTGCGCATAGCCTGTGGCTAACCAAGAGAAGCCTGTAAAAATCCAATTACGGGTCCAGTCAGCCAACATCCAGCAAGCCGGTGCGATAGCTAATGCGGAGAGTCCGGCGTGCTTGCGTGGCAAAGCAATGCGCGCACCCATCCAAAGAGCGAAGCCATACAATAATCCCAGACTGCATGAGAGCAGCGTGATGGCGATGATGGCCAACCATGCAGGTAGGCCACCATAGGTGTGCAGACTAATCACTAACCAATACGTGCCTGCCATGAGCAATGCGCTGGAGAACACCCAGCCCAGCACGAATGCATCGCGAGGGCGAGGCACGCGAATAAAAAAATGAATGAGCAGTGCTAGCGTAGCGATTTGTACAGGCCACCAACCAAAGGGTGCAAATGCGAAAACAGTGACTGCCCCCGCAATGAAGCAAGACAGCAGTGTGTTACGGGAGAGGGGCTGATGCTCAGGCGTGCTGAGAGGGTGTGTGGTATCAGCTGAGGATAAGAACATCAGAGTCAAGGCGCGATGTAATCCATACCAGCATCAGCTGGTTTCTACTGTCGGACGCTGCGGCAATTTTTCTACCAGCAGCACATGCACTTGTCGTGCATCTGAACGTAATACTTCAAAGCGCAGATGATTGATTTCAAACTCTTCACCTTTGCGTGGCATGCGTCCAAGATGATTGGCCACCAAGCCACCGATGGTGTCGACATCTTCGCTGGTGAGTTGTGTGCCTAGGATTTCATTGAATTGCTCAAGTTCAGTCAGTGCACGCACACGCCAGCGTGGGCCGAAGTCACCTTCTTTAATTGCAAGGATATTGTCTTCGGCTTCATCGAAATCATACTCATCTTCAATGTCGCCGACGATTTGTTCGAGTACATCTTCGATCGTAATCAAGCCAGCGATGCCACCGTATTCATCGACGACCATGGCGATGTGATTTCGGTTAGCGCGGAAATCGCGCAGCAATACATTCAATGGTTTTGATTCTGGAATAAAGACCGAGGGACGCAACATGTCGCGCACATCGAAATCTTCTTGCGCGTAATAACGCAGCAAATCTTTGGCTAACAAGATGCCGACCACTTTGTCACGATCGCCGTCTACCGCAGGAAAGCGGGAATGCGCCGTGCTCAACACCATGGGTATCCATTCTTCTATCGGACGCGCGATATCGACGACGTCCATTTGAGAACGCGGAATCATAATGTCGCGGGCGCACAGATCAGACACCTGAAATACGCCCTCGATCATCGACAAGGCATCGGCATCGATCAGATTGCGCTCGTGCGCATCATGCAAAATTTCGAGAAGTTCGCTGCGATTCTCAGGTTCGGGAGAAATCAGCGCTGTTAAGCGCTCGAACAGGGAACGATGGGGCTTGTGTGGGGTAGCCGATGAGCTACCCGGGGGATAGTCTTGCATATGGCGAGGTGCCAGAGTCTAGGAGTGCATAGGATACCGGAAAAAATTCCGGGTTCAGAGAAATCATCTGAAATTTTTATCAAATTGAAAATAAATGAAGTAAATTCACAAGACACATTATTTCATCCAGCCAATCTTGGGTTGGTTAGTTATTAGCTTCGGTAAGGATCAGGAATGCCCAGCTTGGCTAGGATTTCTGTTTCAAAAGTTTCCATTTCTGCCGCTTCTCCATCTGACTCATGATCGTAGCCTTGTGCGTGCAGTACGCCATGCACGATCAAGTGCGCTACGTGATGCTCTATTGAACGATGCTGCTCTTTAGCTTCGCGCAGCACAACATCGGCGCAGAGAACAATGTCCGCGCGCACGATGTCATCGGTATCATCGGCCGACTCGTTATAAGAAAAAGTGAGTACGTTGGTAGCGTAGTCTTTGCCGCGATAGTCATGATTGAGTCGCTGGCCTTCTTGCTCATTCACGAAGCGAATAGTTAATTCGGCAGGAGCAAGTTGAGCTGCTTTTACCCAGCGCCGAATGTGCGGCCGAGTGATGATGTCTGAGAGACGTTCATCAGCAAACTGTACTGATAACGAGAGTTTATTTTTTTCGCTCATCTGCTTTGATAGTGACGGCACTTGCCGCACCATAGGCATCAACAATTCGCCCTACCAATGGATGGCGCACAACATCGGCGCTGGTAAAACGAGTAAAAGCGATTCCACGTACCGAAGACAGTACATCGATGGCATCAACCAAACCGCTTTTTTGCCCGCGTTGCAAATCAATTTGAGTGATATCGCCTGTCACCACAGCTTTACTACCAAAACCTATACGCGTTAAAAACATTTTCATTTGCTCAGGCGTGGTGTTTTGCGCTTCATCCAAAATGATGAAGGCATGATTCAGAGTGCGGCCACGCATGTAAGCAAGCGGTGCGATTTCAATCGCCTGTTTTTCAAACATTTTTTGGGTGCGATCAAAACCCATTAAATCGTACAAAGCGTCGTACAGTGGGCGCAAATAAGGATCGACCTTTTGCGCCAAATCGCCGGGCAAAAAACCTAAACGCTCACCTGCTTCTACCGCTGGGCGAGTCAAGACTATGCGTCGAACGGCATCGCGCTCCAGTGCATCGACTGCACAAGCTACAGCAAGATACGTTTTACCTGTACCTGCAGGGCCCACGCCAAAGGTGACGTCATGCTCCATGATCGATCGTAGATACTGGTTCTGATGTGGTGTGCGTCCCCGCAGATCAGTTTTGCGAGTTTTTAATACCGGGCTATCGGTAGTTGTATCCGCTGATGCATCAGCTACTGCATTTGTTTTAGTAGACGCTTTGACTGGTTTTGGAGCGGAGGCGGCTTTTTGTTCTACCAGCGCCAGCTGAACTTCTTCAATCGAAATGGCCTGATCTGCCTTGGCGTAAAATTTTTCCAGCATAGCGACCGCAACCGCGGCGTTATCACCATCAGCAATAAATTTTTCGCCGCGTCTGAACAACGTAACATCGAGCGCGGCAGCAATCTGCCGCAAATTTTCATCGAGTGGACCACAAAGATGGGCTAGTCGGGTGTTGTCTAGCGGAGAAGGTGTGAAATGCTGAGTCGGGTTGGTTTTTTTCATTGTTTGACCACCACATCACCTCGCAAAGAAAATGGATGGCTGGTTGTGATGAGAACGTCAATGAACTGACCAATCAAGCGGCTCGCTTGTGGCCCGCCTTCAAAATTAACGACACGATTATTTTCGGTGCGGCCTTGCATTTCTTCCGCACTACGCTTTGATGGGCCTTCAACTAAGACGCGCTGCACGCTGCCTACCATAGCATCCGAAAAGCGACGAGTATTATCGGCAATGACTTTTTGTAAGCGTTGAAGGCGAGCGAGTTTAATGTCGTGAGGTGTGTCATCGCTCAGATTGGCAGCGGGTGTGCCAGGACGAGGGCTAAAAATAAATGAAAAACTATTGTCGTAGCCCACATCGTGAACTAGCTTCATCAATGCCTCAAAATCTGCATCTGTTTCACCGGGAAAGCCGACAATAAAATCTGAAGCTATCGTTACATCGGGTCGCACTTCACGCAGTCGCCGAATGATGGATTTGTATTCAAGTACGGTATAGCCGCGCTTCATGGCAGCCAGTATTTTGTCTGAGCCGTGTTGTGCTGGCAGATATAAGTGGCTCACTAATTTGGGTACGCGAGCGTAAACGTCTATTAAACGTTGTGTGAATTCTTTGGGGTGGCTAGTGACATAGCGTATCCGTTCAATACCTTTGAGCTCGGCTATGTATTCGATCAATAAAGCAAAATCGGCGATATCGCCATCGGGCATTACACCACGATAGGCATTAACGTTTTGACCTAACAAGGTAATTTCTTTGACACCTTGATCGACGAGATGATTTATTTCGCTCAGCACATCATCGAATCGGCGTGAAACTTCCTCGCCACGAGTATAAGGAACAACGCAGTAGCTACAGTATTTACTGCAGCCTTCCATAATCGATACAAAGGCACTCGCGCCTTCAACTCGCGCCGGTGGTAGGTGATCGAATTTTTCAATTTCTGGAAAGCTGATATCGATTTGCGCCTTGCCACTAGTGCGACGTGCTTCTAATAAATCAGGCAGGCGATGCAGTGTCTGCGGGCCAAACACCACGTCTACATAAGGTGCACGGCGAATGATGGCGGCACCTTCTTGCGACGCTACGCAGCCACCCACGCCTATCATCAGCTTAGGATTTTTCAGTTTGAGCTCGCGCACGCGGCCTAAATCAGAGAATACTTTTTCCTGAGCTTTTTCACGCACCGAGCAGGTATTAAACAAAATAATGTCGGCATCGTCGGGGGTATCAGTCTTGACTACGCCTTCGGAAATATTTAATACATCCGCCATTTTGTCCGAGTCATACTCGTTCATTTGGCAGCCAAAGGTTTTGATAAATAATTTTTTTTGCATGCGGACCAAAAAGAGTGGGGCAAATAGGCGTCGCCCATTGAGCGAGCGAGCAGGTTGGTGCCGAGGGTAATGCACAAAATTATAGCAGGGACGGCTTTCGTCCGTACCCTGCGCTAGCGTTTTCAGGCCAATGCATGATTTGCTGCAGTCAGGGGGGTTAAATTACTTAACTCCAGCAACTGTCCCGACAGAGCTCAGACTGATAATTTGCCAGTAGCCTTTGTTCTTAGTGAGTACATAAAACGTGGTTGAGCGAAAAAATTCGTTATCTGATTTGTCAAAGCGTGAAAATACCATTTCAACCAATGCTGAATTAGCGCCTTCAGCCAGTATTTTCACTGAATTTATTTTCGAGTATTTCCAGCCAGATTTTTTTAAACCTTCGAAATCAATGACTGGGGTATTTTTATTCTCGATATGAGTTAGTTTTCCGTTCGTTATTTTTACATGCGGAAAGTGATAAACCTCTTCCAAAGCAGGAAGGTTTTCGTCGTTGAATACCTTTAGATAGTAGTGCATCAGATCTTCTGGCGACATTCCATCTTGGGGGTGAGCCCAGGCAGATGACAAACTAAAAATAAAAAATAATGAGCAGAGAAAATTTTTCATGGAAATTTTTCCTAAACCTGATTGAAGAAAGGGTGAGTATATTTTTATATGAGCGAGGAAGTGCGAAATGCGACTTGTATAAATAATAATTTTCTATCTAGCTTCGGGTAGTTCAATAACAAATTTTGCTCCAATTTCATTATCTTCGTAGAAAATTTTTCCATTTTGTCTGGTGACAATGTGTTTGCAGAGCCAAAGTCCTAAACCCATACCAGTTTGTTTTGTGGTGCTGAGTAGCTCAAATAAATTGGGTTGGAATTCCTTGGTGATTCCATATCCATTATCAGCAATAGTTATTTGAATAGTTGGCCCTACTTTTTTTGCTCCTAACGTAATTGTTTTAGGAGGGTTATCTGAGTTTGATAATGCATGAATAGAATTGTTAAATAAATTTAATAGGACTTGTTGAAATTCAGTTGAATTAACTTGTATCTTGAGATTTTTATCGACGCGTAAGTCAATATGTATGCTCTCTTCATCGATTTCTTTTTTTACGACCGCTAGAACATTAGTCAGTATTTGTTCAACTTCAATAAATTCTACAGTTGCGTCATCGTCAGTGAAAATTGAGCGCAAGGATTTAACAATGGTTGCAGCTCTTTGAGTGTCATTTTCTAAAGAGGTTACTATTTTTTTACATAAATCGATTTGAATAGGATCTGTGCTGAGAGCTTTTCTCAATAATTGAATATTCAGCGTTGATGCGGTGAGTGGCTGGTTTAGTTCATGCGCTATGGAGGCTGATAGAGCTCCAGTCGTGGCTGTTTTGTTGGCTTTTAATAAGCCGAATATAAGATGCTCCTTTTCTTGGAGTAGAGCGCTAATTTCAGATACTTTCTTTTCTTTTGCTTCGTTCTCGGCGATATTCTTGGCATTTGAAAACGAAATTTTTTCGGCCCAGTATCCGGCGGCACTGATGTAAGAAAGTGTGTTCATTACGAGTTGCGCCAGCGTCACCATGATTAGTATCTGTGGCAGCTGTTCAACCGATTGAATGCCCAAATTATTTGTGACGATCGCAAATATTCGGCATAACGCAAATATCAGCTCAATAACTGTTACATACTGAAGATAAATTAACTGCTTAGAATAATTTTCTTTCCTGAATTTTTTGATTTCAACTATTTGAAAAATATAAAAAACACATACGAATAGGACTATAGTGATAGTTCTTGTTTCGAAATTGGACGTTCGTCTTAGATATTCAAAAAATAAAATAAAAATAAATATCGATATAAAGAAAGCTATCTCAGTATGTTTGGGTATTTTTTTTCTTAGTGATATACAAAAAAGTGTTTGCATCACACTAGATGAATAAAACAAGGTATTCGCAATAGTAAAGCTGAAGGGTGGCTTGGATATATCTTCTATGATTAATATGCCTGCACCAAATAGCAGTAAAGCGATAGCGCTTAGAAATAGCGACTTAAACCAATAGCGGCTAGGTGCGATAGTCTCTTGCGATTGGTAATAATGATAAATAC
>CANGJE010000076.1 GCA_947454305.1 Oxalobacteraceae bacterium | reverse complement strand
GTCGTTGCATTACCGGGGCCACCGCCAGTGAGCACAAATGGCTCGGTGTAAATCATGAAGCTATCCATAAAACGCAGCAGCACCGCAATCATCAACACATTGCGCATTTTTGGCAGCTGAATAAAACGGAAGACCGCGAAGCGCGAAGCGCCATCAATTTTGGCCGCTTGATAGTAAGCATCAGGAATCGCACGCAAACCGGCGTAGCACAGCAACACCACTAACGGCGTCCAATGCCACACATCCATCAGCAGCACCGTTAACCACGCGTCCCATGAATCGCCGGTGTAGTTGTATGAAATGCCCGCATCATTAATCAGCTTACCCATCAAACCGATATCACCACGACCAAAAATTTGCCAGATCGTGCCGACCACATTCCATGGGATCAGCAACGGCAAAGCAATCAGCACCAGTGATAAGGAAGCGCGCCAGCCGTGTGCAGGCATCGTTAAGGCAACGCCTATGCCCAAAGGAATTTCTATGGTGAGCACCGCTAAAGAAAACCATAGTTGACGCGCTAACGCGCCATGTAAATCTTGGTCACGCATCACTTCTCTAAACCATTCCATGCCGACGAACACGGCTTGATCGGGCCCGAGGATGTCTTGCACCGAATAATTCACCACGGTCATCAATGGAACGATCGCAGAAAAAGCCACCGACAAAATCACCGGCAACACGAACCACCACGCTTTGTTGTTGTAGGTTTTCATGCGACGCGTCTCTCATTGACGTAATACAAAATGCGCTCGTCTGGCAGACGCACGCCCACAGCATCACCCGCTGCAACCGAATGCAGTGTGCGCTGCTTGCACGCCACTCGGTAATCACCGAGCTGGCAATCGACTAACCAATGCGTTCCCATGTTGCGTGCGCTGATGATACGCGCTGGCAAACTCTCTGCAGAGCCGTGCGCTACGCATTCAACAAACTCTGGGCGTATGCCTAATTTCAAACTACCTTCGCCCATACGCAAACCACGGCGTGGCGGTAAAAATTCGGAGACGCCCGCGATTCGAACACCATCGGCGCTATAACCGCAGGGCAGTAAATTCATACCAGGGTTGCCGATGAAGTAACCCACAAAGGTATGCGCGGGCGCTTCGAATAATTCTTGTGCAGTGCCGATTTGAACCACTTCACCTTCCGTCATAACGACGACTTGATCAGCAAAAGTCAGTGCTTCAATTTGATCGTGCGTGACATAGATGAGCGAGAGTTTGAGTTCGTGATGAATTTCTTTTAGCTTACGACGCAGCAGCCATTTCAGATGCGGATCAATCACCGTCAATGGTTCATCAAACAATACCGCTGCGACATCGGGGCGCACTAAGCCACGACCTAAAGAAATTTTTTGTTTCGCATCAGCCGTGAGTCCGCTAGCGCGATTTTTTAAATCCGACGACAGCTCTAATATCTCGGCAATGTGTGACACACGCTTATCGATATCAGCCGTTTTCCAGCCACGATTTTTTAACGGGAAAGCCAGGTTTTCACCCACCGTCATCGTGTCGTAAATCACTGGGAACTGAAACACCTGCGCGATGTTGCGCGCTTCAGTCGGTAAGTTGGTCACGTCGTTGCCATCAAACAGCACCTTGCCTTGTGATGGGCGAACTAATCCGGAAATGATATTTAGTAGCGTCGTCTTGCCACAACCCGAAGGGCCGAGTAATGCATACGCGCCGCCATCGTTCCACGTCATTTCCATAGGATGCAACGCGTAATCCGATGGCTCAGTAGGGTTGGCTTTGTAGCTGTGCGCCAGTCCGGCGAGTTCTATGCGCGCCATCTCAGACTCCCGTTGCGTCCGGAGCGCAGAGCAATGCGCCATCGGGACTAAAAATAAACACATCGTCAGGAAGGAAATACACCGTCGTGGCCGCACCGATGTCTAGCGTGTGCACACCAGTCAGTTGCGCTACCAATGACAGCTCACCACGATGCAAGTGCACGTAAGTTTCTGAGCCACTGATTTCAGATAGGTCAACCGTTGCACCCACAGCGAAATCATTGCCTTGCGAGCTAAGACGCAAACTGTGCGCGCGAACACCGAGCACCACGTTGCTGTGACCCGCTGCTTTGCTGCGTTGACGTTCCGTTAAAGGCATAGCTAAACCATTACCCAAATCGGCCACGCCCTGCGCGTTAATGCGCGCATCCATCAAATTGATTGGTGGGTCACTAAACGTGCGTGCCGCTTGCAATGATGAAGGCGCATTAAATACTGACAGAGTTGAGCCATGCTGTAGCACGCGACCTTCATGCATCAATAGCGTTTGTCCGCCGAGTTGCAAGGCTTCGAGTGGTTCGGTGGTGGCATACACCACCGTTGTACCGCCTGAGGCGAACAGATCGGTTAATTCGCGACGTAGTTCTTCGCGTAATTTGTAATCCAGATTAACGAGCGGCTCATCGAGTAGTAACAAGCCCGCATCTTTAATCAGCGCACGCGCTAGCGCAGTGCGTTGCTGTTGGCCACCAGAGAGTGCCGCAGGAGAGCGATCGAGATAGTTAGAGATATGCAGACGCTCTGCCATCTCATGGACTTTTTTACGAATGTCATCGTCCGATAACTTGCCGGCAATTCGTAAGGGCGAAGCGATGTTTTCAAAAACACTCAGCGAGGGGTAATTGATGAACTGCTGATAAACCATCGCCAGATGCCGTTCACGCACTGGCACGCCAGTCACATCCACACCATCGGCAATGATCTTGCCTTCGGTTGGGCGATCCAATCCTGCCATCAAACGCATAAGCGTGGTCTTGCCGGCCAAGGTCGGGCCGAGCAGCACGTTGATGGCTCCCTCCATCAGCGAGACCGTAGTCGGATACAGATGCGTATGAGCGCCAACGCGGGCGCTTACGCCTTGTAATTCGAGACGCACTTTATCTCCTCCGAATGTGTCGCGCCGACCTTAACCTGCTGCGACCATCAGTTTGTTATCGTTTTTATACCGCTTTGCTGAAAACCACTCATCAACTTTTTGTGCCGTCCCCTCTGGCACATGAAGCCCCAACTTAGTGCGACGCCACAGTATATCGGTGCTGGACGAAGCCCATTCAAAATTCATCAGATACTCTAGCTCGGCAGGATATAAATCTTCAGCCAGTGGCAAACCCATATCTTGTAACGAATGACGATTGTTTAACAGCACATGAATACGCGTGCCATACGTGCGCGCATAACGCGTGATCAACTTCGGTGCGAGCCAGGAATATTTCTTTTGTAGTTCGTGCACATAAGCATCGAACTCAAGTACTGAACGATTTTGCGGTTCACTACCAAACAAGTCACCACCGGGCAGACAAGCATCCGCAGTCCACGCACCGCGTTGATTGCCTAAATGCGGTGCAATCATATCGACCGCTTCTTCAGCCAGTTTGCGGAATGTTGTGATTTTGCCGCCGAACACACTCAGCATTGGTGCGCTTTCACCTTCAATGACTAAGTTGTAGTCGCGCGTAATTTCTGATGCGTTCGACGAATCATCTTCTAACAATGGACGCACACCTGAATACGCCCACACGACATCGGCAGGTTTTATGGGTTTTAAGAAATAGCGTTCAGTCAGTTCGCATAGATAAGCGATTTCATCGTGATCAATCGCTACCTTGTTCGTGTCGCCGTGATAGTCAATATCCGTTGTGCCTATCAACGTGAAATCTTGTTCGTAGTCGATCGCAAACACGATGCGGCCATCAGGATTTTGAAAAATGTAAGCGAAAGGATGATCAAATAATTTTTTAACGACGATATGACTGCCCTTGATCAAGCGCAGTGATTTTGCACTTGGGCGATGCAAGACGTCTTGCAAGAATGACGCTGCCCATGGGCCGGCGGCATTAATGAGTCCGCGTGCATTTACATGGAGCGCTTCGCCATCGTTGGTGCGCAGCACAGCCGACCATTTGTCACCAACGCGCTTAGCCGATTCGCACGCAGTGTGCGTCAAAACCGTTGCGCCTTTTTCGGCAGCATCCAAGGCATTCAAGATAACGAGTCGCGCGTCATCAACCCAACCATCGGAATAAATAAAACCTTTAGTGAATTCCGGCTTAAGCGGTTTGCCTGCTGCGTGCGTGCGTAAATCGAGGCTGCCTGAACCCGGCAAAATTTCGCGTTGTGCGAGATGGTCATACACCAGCATGCCCGCACGTATCATCCACGCAGGACGTTGACCTTTATCGTGCGGCATAACAAAGCGCATCGGCCACATGATGTGTGGTGCAGAGCGCAGTAAGACTTCGCGTTCAATTAACGCTTTTCTTACCAATCCAAATTCGTAATGTTCGAGATAGCGCAAACCACCGTGAATTAATTTAGTCGAGGCCGACGATGTGTGTGACGCCAGATCATCCTTCTCACACAAGACCACCGATAAGCCGCGTCCCGCCGCATCGCGCGCAATGCCTGCGCCATTGACGCCGCCGCCGACAATCAGCAAATCGCAATCAAAGGTGGCAGAAGAGGGGCTCATTAGCGAACGTAAGCAAAAAGTCGAGTTTGGGGCACCACTGAATTGATGGTTTGACTAAAGTAGCCTACTGCTGACAATCAATCCGGCGCCAGGGTTAGCGACGCGCGGTTTATTGTGTTCAGAAAAGGCAGGTAACCTTTCCTATTGGAATTGCCAAGCGTACTTGGACTGAAGATAATGCGATTCAAAGATAGACGTTAAACGAACAAAAAGCAACACACATGACAGCATTTCGGTTCGTTTGTTTTCATTATTTCCTTTTTAGCCTGGCTAGGCCTTGGGCGGGAGTATTGGTATGACCCTCAACCCCCGACAACGGCGTTTGCTGGAAGCTGTCCAGAGGCAGGTCACCATTTCAGTGGAAGACCTAGCCAATCAGCTAGATGTGACGCCCCAGACCGTGCGACGCGACGTTAAGTTAATGGAAGAAGCGCGCTTGCTTGCGCGTTATCACGGTGGGGTGGGGCTGCCGTCTTCCGTTGAAAACATCGATTACACCCAGCGACAGGTATTGAATATCGAGGGCAAGCGCCGCATCGCCGCCGCCGTGGCCGAGCGCGTGCGTCCCGGCTGCTCGCTACTGATCAATATAGGAACCACGACCGAGGAAGTGGCGCGCGCGCTGATGCATCATCAGGGCTTGCACGTCGTGACCAACAATCTCAACGTGGCTGCGATTTTAGCTAGTCAGCCCAGTTGTGAAGTTATTGTGGCCGGCGGCGTGGTGCGCGGACGCGATCGCGCCATTGTGGGTGAGGCCACGGTCGATTTCATTCGGCAATTCAAGGTGGACATAGGAATCATCGGCGTTTCAAGCATCGAGCCGGACGGCACGTTGCGTGATTTCGATCCGCGTGAAGTTAAGGTGGCTCAAGCCATCGTTGAGCAGTCGCGCGAGGTGTGGCTGGTGGCCGATCAAGCCAAATTTGACCGTCAGGCCTTGGTTCGCATTACTCATCTTTCTCAAATTGATAAGTTGTTTTGCGATGCGGCGCCGCCGCCCGGCCTGGCCAGCATACTGGCCGAAGCGCAGGTAGAAGTCGTGGTTGCCCCCTAATTTAGAGGGCGACAATAAATGTTTACAGACCTGAGTGTCTGAGACACGTTAAAAATTTCGGATGCGCCAGCCCTTTGGGCGATAATACGATCATCCGAAAACCGTACCAAGGAACAGGATGTCCAACGTCTACGCCCCACTAAAGAACGATACTTTTTTGCGCGCATTGCTGCGTCAACCCACGGACTACACCCCGCTCTGGCTAATGCGCCAAGCTGGACGTTACCTGCCCGAGTATCGCGCCACCCGCGCTAAGGCCGGCTCGTTCATGGGCTTGGCCACCAATCCTGACTACGCTACCGAAGTCACCATACAACCACTCGACCGTTATCCATTGGATGCGGCGATTCTGTTTTCAGATATCTTGACCGTGCCCGATGCCATGGGTCTGGGCCTTTCATTTGCAGAGGGCGAAGGCCCGCGTTTTGCTCATCCGCTGCGCGATGAAAAAGCGGTGCTCGCATTGCGCGAACCCGATCTCGCCAGTCTGCAATACGTGTTTGATGCCGTTACTCAGATCCGTAAAACACTTAATGGTCGTGTGCCGTTGATTGGTTTTTCCGGCAGTCCTTGGACACTCGCTTGTTATATGGTTGAAGGCGGTGGTTCCGATGATTTCCGTCTGGTGAAGGGCATGCTGTACGACCGCCCGGATTTGATGCATCACATCCTGAATGTGAACGCGAAAGCTGTCGCAGCTTACTTAAACGCCCAAATCGATGCCGGCGCACAAGCGGTGATGATTTTTGATACCTGGGGCGGTGCCTTAGCGGATGGCGTGTATCAAGCGTTTTCTTTGCATTACATGCGCGAAGTAATTAAGGGCCTGAAGCGCGAGCATGATGGGCAAAAAATTCCGTGCATCGTATTCACCAAGGGCGGCGGCTTGTGGCTAGACGAAATAGCCGATAGTGGCGCCGATGCCGTGGGTTTGGATTGGACGGTTAATCTGGCGAAGGCACGCCAGCAAGTTGGCCATAAAGTTGCGCTACAAGGTAACCTCGATCCGAATGTGTTGTTTGCCAAGCCAGAGCAAATTCACGCCGAAGTGGAAAAAGTCTTAATGTCGTTTGGTAAACCCGGCCCCGGAACAGGCCATGTGTTTAACCTAGGGCACGGTATTTCTCAGTTCACCCCGCCGGAGTCGGTGACAGCCTTAGTTGAGGCCGTTCACGGCATCAGCCGCCGCATGCGTTCCTAAGAGGTCTTGCCGCAATGGTATGTGCGGTGAGCGGCGACTTCGACTAAAACGGTGCACTTATGCACATTATGGTTCGGCGAGTATAAATCAAGGACTTGCGAAAAATAGGCAGACCCTGCCGCAGAAATGAGCGCTAAGTCCTTGATTTATTGGTGCGGACATCCTTTTTGGCAATATCCGTTCACCGGTCAAATATTACAAAAATAGCCCGAGCCTGTTAGAAACCGAGTTTGTTCACAAAGATATCCACAAGCCAGTGGACAACTTCTGATAGGTCAGAATGCGCGGATGCAACGTAAAAACCTCATTCTGGGGGTAAAAAAGGTCCATCTTGGTGCGCCGGCCAGCTCAGTAAAGGGTTGTCATCATGAGATTGCTTAAACCGCACTTATTCACAAACTATGGGCTTGTCAAGGCGCTAGAAAATAAATTCAAATTATTTTTTTCGATCTGGCGTGAAATTCATAAGCCATTGATTTTATTGAGGGCGTGTCGCTGCTTTACCTCTGAGCAAAGTGTTTGAGGGCGCATGAATTCTGGCATTTGGCCTGTCAAGCCCCACTTATGCACAAAGTTATCCACATAATTTGTGGATAGTCTAAAAAGCGCTTTCGAAATGGACAGTTAGCGCGCATTCTAAGGAATCACTTTAAGTGGCTACTGAAGTAGTTTTGTTTAAAAATTTTTCAGCAAACAAAAAAATTTAAAATTTTTTCTGTCATTAATTCATTACACACATGTCGTAAATTTTTTTTCTTCTCACGTGCACAACACCATTCTTCAAATTGCTCTCGACACACCACTCGATACAACATTTGATTATCGATATGTTGCATCGACAGAAAATAGTGCGCAGCCACAGATCGGACAATTCGTGCGCGTGCCGTTTGGTAAACGCGAAGTTGCAGGTTTAATTGTTGGCGTAAACAAAACGAGTGACGTTGATCCGCAAAAAATTCGTGATGTAATCGAACTGCGTCATCAGATAACAGCATTGTCATCACACTGGATGCAATTGTGTGAGTTCGCAGCCGAGTACTATCAGCGCCCATTGGGTGAGGTTGCTTTGCCAGCAGTACCGAAAGCACTGCGTGATGCAAAAGTGGGTGCGATTGATCGCGCTATGAAAAAAATAGCAGCGCTCGCGAAAACTAAAGAAGCAGAAACTATCGCCGGCGCAGAAACTGCCCAGCATGTAACGCACACTTTAAATGAGCAGCAACAGCAGGCTGTTGATGCGATAGCTGCAACGACAGCGTATGCCTGTCATTTATTGTTTGGTATTACGGGCAGTGGCAAGACGCAAGTGTATTTGCAAGCAGCAAAAGCCTTGCTAGAAAAAACAAAAGCGCGCGGTGAACATGCACAAATTTTAATTCTGGTACCAGAAATCAATCTCACACCACAACTGGAAGATCAGGTTCGCGCATCGTTTCCACGTTTAAATGTCGTGTCCTTGCATAGCCAGTTGTCCGAAGGCGAACGATTGCGTCATTGGCTGGCCGCGCATGAAGGGCAGGCCGACATCGTGTTGGGAACGCGACTGGCTGTGCTGGCGTCGATGCCGCATCTAAAACTCATCATCGTCGATGAAGAACATGATTCGTCCTACAAACAGCAAGAAGGTTTGCGCTACTCAGCGCGTGATCTGGCGATCTGGCGTGCGCGTCAATTAGCGATTCCTGTCGTGTTAGGTTCGGCTACGCCGTCGATAGAAAGCTGGCAGCACGCCGAAACAGGTCGTTATAAACGACTCACACTTACTCAACGAGCAGCAGCGCAAGCTACCTTGCCACGGGTTGGCTTAATCGACATGGAGCGCGACAAAGCCGTTGAAGGCTTGTGCCCATCGCTGCTAAGCGCATTGCGCGAACGACTCGCGCGCGGCGAACAATCATTACTCTTTTTAAATCGCCGTGGCTATGCCCCCGTTATGCATTGCGATGCGTGTGGTTGGATCAGCAATTGCCGGCGTTGTACCGCTTTTATGGTGCTGCATAAACCTGAGCGTCGTCTGCGTTGTCATCACTGCAGTTTAGAGTTGCGCGTGCCGCAGTCGTGTCCAACCTGCGGGAATGTCGACATACAGCCCCTAGGGCGTGGCACGCAGCGTGTCGAAGAACATCTGCAAACTTTATTTCCTGAAGCACGCATCTTGCGCATTGATGCAGATTCCACGCGTCGCAAAGGCAGCGCACAAGAAGCCTTTGAATCAGTCCATCGTGGTGACGTTGATATTTTGCTCGGTACGCAAATGGTCGCAAAGGGTCACGACTTTAAACGTTTAACCTTAGTCGGGGTGATTAATCCCGATACCGCATTGTTTTCTCAAGACTACCGCGCTAGTGAGCGATTGTTTGCGCAGCTAATGCAAGTGGCCGGGCGTGCAGGTCGCGCGGCAAGTGAAGTAGGCAGTGTGAGTGAGGTGTTAGTACAAACACGTTATCCACAACATCCGCTGTATCGTGCGCTAATGAATCAGGATTACACGGGGTTTGCAACTAGCGTTTTAGAAGAGCGTCATAGCGCGGGCTTGCCACCTTTTGTATTTCAAGCATTGTTGCGCGCTGAAGCTAAAACAGTAGATAAAGCCTTAGAGTTTTTAACGACGGCTAAAACGTTGTTAGACCACGAAGGCATCATCATTAACGACCCCGTGCCTATGACAATCACCCGCGTAGCGGGAGTAGAACGTGCGCAGCTATTGCTCGAGTCAACATCGCGTACCGTATTACAAGCGTTTTTAAAACCGTGGATGCAAGCGCTGCGCGAATCGAAATCACGCCTTCGCTGGTCCTTAGAAGTAGATCCGGTTGATATCTAATGATATAAGCAAGCGCATAGGTTAAGTACGGCGTTACTTACTGCAATGGCGCGTCAAGTTGGCCTTCCATCGCTAATTCACGAATCTTACGTATCGTATCAATGTCCGACTCTTTGTAGGCATCGCGCCTAAAATTATTATAAAACTCTGCTTCAGCATCATCAGCAGTATCTTGGTGGTCGTCGTAGTCGAAGCGCACAAATAAAGCGCCTGCTGCAGGCTCTTCAATCGTCATCGTTAAATCTGACGCGGGAATTTCATTTTGCTGTGGTACGTGATAACGGACAAACTGTTGAGGTACAAAATGTACTTCATCATGAATAATGAGTTTGCCAAATTGCAGCGTGCGTGAGATGCCGTTTTCAGAACGCCCCGTTATATCGCAAGCATCTAAGGCCAGCACAAACAAAGTGGGCCGCTCAGCGCGCAGTACTAATCCGCGCCACAGTTGAGCGCGCGTTAACGGAGCAATCAAGGGATTGTCAGCGGCGTTAATTTCAATCAGATGAACAAATTTCATAAGTCAATTAGTATCAATCAGCAAATCACTTTACCATGGACATAGAGTCGATCGCGCGGATTCGTTACAATGAGGGCTGTGCACGCAAAGAGCACGAAACGCGTGCAAAACCCTGTGCAATTATTCCTACTTTATCTGTTTTCTGAATGCCGTCTGGCTTAAATACGCCGCAGCGCGATGCTGTTAATTACATCGATGGTCCATGTCTGGTGCTGGCCGGCGCAGGCTCAGGTAAAACGCGCGTCATTACCCAAAAAATCGCGCACCTGATCCAATCGTGCGGCTACGAAGCGAAAAACATCGCTGCGCTCACCTTTACTAATAAAGCGGCCCTCGAAATGCGTGAGCGCGTTGCTAAGCTACTGCATGAGCCTGGCCACGCAAAACAATTAACCGTCTCCACCTTTCACTCGCTGGGCGTGCACATAGTGCGGCGCGAAGCAGCTAGTTTGAAATTGAAAGAACGCTTTTCCATCATGGACAGCGATGATTGTTATTCCGTCATCCAAGATCTTTCAGCCACCACCGACAAAGCGCTGATACGAAAATTACAGCAAGCGATTTCATTATGGAAGAACGCCTTACTCACACCTGAGCAAGCGTTGAATATCGCCAAAGATGAAAACGAAGCCCAGGCCGCGCGCTTGTATCGAAACTACGTCGCCACGCTTACAAGCTATCAAGCCGTCGATTTTGATGATTTGATTCG
>CANGJE010000075.1 GCA_947454305.1 Oxalobacteraceae bacterium | reverse complement strand
GTAACGCCTACGCGGGATCGTGGATTGGCCAGATTCACTAGACGCCAAAAGAGGATCGCTCATCTATACGTGTCCATTTATTTTAAGTGGACACGTAGACTCGCAGATCTCTTTTAATAACGCTAGACGGTGTTTATCGGGCGGTTACCAGTATTTAACACTTCTCGCTCTACTTGATCCGAACCCAGATGTCGCAACTTCACAAAAAGAGTACAGCCAGTTTTGCTATGAGGCGCATGAGAAGAACCCGGAGGGTTCATGACGTATGTACCCGCTGGATAGTCGCCAGATTCATCACTAAACACACCGTCTAAAACTAATATTTCTTCACCAAACTCATGGGTATGTGTTTGAAACGCAGATCCGGGTTGATATCGAACGATAGACGTTGCCTTTGCAACTTCATCGCCAATACGATCAAGCATTCGCCTCTCAATACCTGGCTCAGGGCTGGGAATCCAAGGTAGGTCGTGGTGATTAATCACGACTCTTTTTGTGTAATCAGCGTTGATATTCATTCTTCAATTTGAAAACAGGCAAGCAAATATTCGGCATGACAAAGTTAATCAACATGGGATGAATAAAAATTCACCTGAAATAGTTTTTAAGCGTCATGGTGAAAGAGGGTGAAATCGAACTAGGCTGAGCATGCAGCTCCAGTATTAAACAGTTTTTGAAATTGACCTTATTCGTAATGAGTCCACATTCTCAAAATACGAATTGTCTTTTCTTTACGAAAAATTTCGTAAACAAGGCGATGTTGAATATTGATTCTGCGTGAATAGGTGCCTTTTAAATCGCCAACTATCTTTTCAAAGGGCGGAGGATTTTGAAGAGGGTCTGTTTCCAAAATATCGAGCAATGCTTGGGCTTTATCCCTTAATCCTGCCGCCGAGAGTTTTTTTGCGTCTTTGATAGCGTAATTGGAATAAACCAAATCCCAAGTCACCACTTAAGTGCCTTTTTGCTTTTAGCAAGAGGTTCGGCCATGGAGTCCTTAATCGACTCTCGCATGCCGGGGATTGCAAGAAGATGAAGCGTTTCTTGAATGGCGCTCCAGTCTTCTTCAGAAACTAAAACGGCGTTAGCTCGTTTGCCGGATATCACTACTGGCTTATGTGACTGCGCTGCTTCATCAATCAGACGGTAGAGGTTAGCTCGGGCTTCACTTGCGGTTAATGTTGTCATGATTGTGCTCCTTTCAAGAGAGTACGTAAAAGCGTACGCCCTGTCAAATCTTCGATGCTCAAATTGACATTAGTTCGTGCTGAGGATGTCTGATTTTGTGATCAATAGCGTCTAGTTGGGGGACGCGAAAAGAAAAATAATAGGTCACAAAAAAGCAAAACCCCCGCCATTTCTGAAGGGGGTTCACGAATTACTTGGTGGCCCGGGGCGGAATCGAACCGGGTTGAGGATGCCTGATCCTTCAGAATTATTTCCAATTAAGATTTAATTTTCTGTGTGAGGCAGCGCAATCTCGCAAATAAAGATTGATGAGAGTTTGATACGGAATTCCAATTTCTTCAGAAATAGCTTTGAAGTAACCGACGGAGTCCTCATCAAGCCGGATGGTGATGGATTTTTTTAACTGAGTTGCATAGGGATTCTTGCGAGCCTTTGAAAAATCATACTCATCGCGCATGGCAATCACCTTTGTTTATAAGATTTCGTCTCGTGGGGCGTGGCCTTCCTTGCAGAGATGATTCGAACAACATCGTTTGCACCGCGGTAGCAGTGACATACCACGACCAGTCGCAAGGAAAAACTAAGCCCCAATAATATGAATCGCTCTTCATCGGCTGAATGGTCGGGGTCATCAATCAGCTTGGCTTGCTCGTCATAGAAGACCGACTTCGCTTCCTCGAATGAAATGCCATGCTTCTTCAGGTTGGCCGTGGCCTTGCGGGCATCCCATTCGAATCGGAGCGAATTCATATGTACATTGTAGATACATAGAGTTGGGAGTGCAACCTGCAGCCCTATTTTGGAATGCTTCGCTTCTCGCACGACCTCACAACGCAAAAAGCCCCCGTTATTGCTAACGAGGGCTTTGCTTACTTGGTGGCCCGGGGCGGAATCGAACCGGGTTGAGGATGTCTTATCCGGAAGTCAAATTTGTTTTGGCCAAGCTCTCGCGGTATGAAATACCCTGAGTATCTCTACGGCGCCATTCTTGATTCGATAGGGCACGATGTAAGGATAGTGAGTGATGACCAGCTCTCGTGTGCCGGTGACCCTTCCTGCTCTACCTAAATGCGGGTGTTCTTTCAATTGCTCAACACTGGCGAGTACATGCATGAAAAAGGCTTTGGCGTTGGCAGGACTTTCTTTCGCAATGTATTCGGCTTCGTCCGTCAGGTTGGCCAGCGCTCTAGCCAGCCACTTAACTTGCATACTTCTTTATGGCTTTTGCGAGATCTTTGTCCGATGCAAACTCTCCAGCATCGGCTTCCCTCAGCGCTTGTTTGATTTCCTTGATCTGCCACGCTTCTAATTCCAAATAACGTTCGAGGGCTTCTGAAGCCAGGAAGGATTTGGAGCGATTGGTTGCTGCAGCAAGCTTTTCGAGTTGGCTTTTGGTCTTAGCGCTAACTCGCAAGGTGAGAACTGATGATTCCATGCCAACCTCCGTAAATACAATGTATACATTGTATCCCTGCTGCTCCAAACACAAAAGCCCCAGCACGAATGCTGAGGCTTTTGCGGAATTACTTGGTGGCCCGGGGCGGAATCGAACCACCGACACAAGGATTTTCAATCCTCTGCTCTACCGACTGAGCTACCAGGCCAAGAGGCGGGAGTATAGCAAAACATTCCCCTTATGAAAAGCTAAGTGCTAGCGAGGCTATAATCCAGATTCGGTTATCAAAGCGATCTGGTCACGTCTCACTCAATGAAAATTCATTCGGATATCTGCGTTATTGGCAATGGCGTGATTGGCAAAGCGAGTGCACTCGCTTTAGCGCGTGCAGGCTACAAAGTGGCGCTTTTGGCCCCTGAGATGTCAGAAAAATCAGCCTCCAACGAGAGTCAGCCATTATGGGATCAACGCGTTTACGCCCTTAATCATGTCGCTAAGAGCCTGCTTTCGTCGCTTAAAGTCTGGGATGCGATGGATTCGTCGCGAATTGCAGCGGTCGATGCGATGGCTGTCCAAGGTGATGATCAAACTAATCCCGGTTGCCTAGGCTTTAATGCCTATGGTGCGCGAGTCGGTGCACTAGCGTGGATAGTTGAAGACAGCAATCTGAATCGTGCTTTGGACTCTGCCTTGAGTTTTGCATCTGGCATCAATTTCATTAAAGGGCGCGCTAAACAGCTTTTACATACTCAGCACCATGTGCAGGTGATGTTGGATGACGGTGAAATGCACACCACGTCGTTAATCATAGGTGCTGACGGCGCCAACTCTTGGGTGCGGTCACAAGCCGACATAAGCATCGATTACCGTTCGTATGATCAAAGTGCGGTGGTGGCGAATTTTTCATGTGCGAATGCTCATCACGGTGTTGCTAGCCAATGGTTTCTTGGGGTGGATGGTATTGTGGCTTTGCTGCCTTTGCCCGGCCAACGCGTATCGTTGGTATGGTCGGCACCCGATGCACTGGCGAATCGAATGCTGGCAGAGTCTCCAGAAAAACTGTGTGATCGTCTTTCTGTTTTGCCCGGCCAAACATTGGGACAGTTTGAGATGTTGCCGCCATCAGTACCGAAAGCCTTTCCTTTGCGTTTGATACGCTCGCGTTCGTTGATCGCTAACCGAATTGCGCTCGTTGGTGATGCCGCTCATGTTGTGCATCCTTTAGCGGGACAGGGCATGAATTTAGGTTTTGCGGATGTGGACGCACTGCTCTCCGTGCTGAGTCAGTCCAAAGACGTTGATTGTGGTGATGCTCGTTTGCTGAATCGTTATGCTCGTAAGCGCGCTGAAGATGTTTTACTTATGCAGGTCACTACAGACGGGTTGCACCGACTTTTTTCGTCTGACTTACCTCCGGTCAAACTACTTAGAAATGCAGGTATGCGGTTGATCGATAAAATACCTTTCCTAAAAAATCATCTTGCAAGAAAGGCCTTGGGCCATTCCTATTCTTCAAACTCTACTGAAAGTTTCTGATGAAGTTAGTTCAACGTTTCGCACTGGGTTTTCTTTTTGTACTTGCTCTGCCTGCATTGGCTCAAACGATTGAAGAAAAGCTCAAAAAAACGCTCACTCAACGATTGGGTGATGGCACGCAAATCGAGACGATCATTAAAACGCCCTACAACGGCCTTTATGAAGTTAAGGTAGGTAATGAAATTATTTACTCGGATGCTGAAGGTAAATTTGTATTCATTGGACGTATTCTGGATACAGAAACATCTAAAGACATTACTCAAGCGCGTTTGGATGAAATCAATAAAATTAAATTTACTGATCTTCCACTCGATGCTGCTGTTAAAAGCGTCAAAGGGACTGGTAAGCGCGTGATTGCTGTATTTGAAGATCCTAATTGTGGCTACTGCAAACGTTTTCGTAAGACTTTAGCGGATACTAAAGACATTACGGTGTATACCTTCATGTACCCCATTCTCAGCGATGATTCGCGCACCAAAGTAAAAAACGTCTGGTGCTCAGCCGATAAAGCAAAAACGTGGGATGACTGGATGGTTAACGGTAAAACGCCAGCTACAGCAGCGGAATCGTGTAATGCGACAGCATCAACGGACAAGGTAGTAGAGCTAGGCCGCAAACTGAAAGTGACCGGTACTCCAACCATATTCTTTACTGATGGCTCACGCGTGCCAGGTGCTATTGATTCCAAAGCATTGGAATCACGCCTAGCGGCAATCAAATAAAAATCACTCCATACGTTCTCACCTATAACTAACAAGGATAGACATGTTCAAAGGCATTCTGCTGAATAAAAATGAAGACGGCACAACCCGCGCTGAATTAACCCAAATCGATGAAGCGAATTTGCCAGCAGACGGTGATGTCACCATCGCAGTTGAATACTCGACGATTAACTACAAAGATGGTTTAGCTATCACCGGCAAATCACCGGTAGTCCGCAAGTGGCCTATGGTGCCCGGCATTGATGGCGCTGGCGAAGTGATTGCATCGACGCATGCATCATGGAAGGTAGGCGATCACGTAGTGTTGAATGGCTGGGGCGTGGGTGAAGCGCACATGGGTTGTTTGGCAGAGCGCGCCAAACTGAAAGGCGATTGGTTGATACCGCTGCCTAAAGGTATGTCAACGCGCACAGCGATGTCGATTGGTACCGCTGGTTATACCGCGATGTTGTGCTCTATGGCTTTAGCTGAACAAGGCGTAAAACCAACTGATGGTGAAATATTAGTCACTGGTGCATCCGGCGGTGTGGGTAGCGTGGCAATTGCCATACTTGCTGCGCGTGGCTACAAGGTGATCGCCTCGACAGGAAAATTAGCCGAGGCAGATTATCTAAAGTCCTTAGGTGCTGCGGATGTAATTGACCGCGCTGAACTTTCGGCGCCCGGTAAAGCGATGCAAAAAGAGCGTTGGGCAGGCGTCGTGGATTCAGTTGGCTCGCATACGTTGGCCAATGCAGTGGCGCAATGCCGCTACGGCGCAACGGTAGCAGCTTGTGGTTTAGCGCAAGGTATGGATTTTCCTGCGACGGTCGCGCCTTTCATTTTGCGCGGCGTTAAATTAATTGGTGTTGATAGCGTGATGGTGCCGATTGCTCGTCGTATTGCTGCCTGGTCTAATTTAGCACTTGAGATCAAGCCCGATACGTTGGACAAAATCACGCACGAAATCACATTAGCTCAGGCGTTGGAGTGGGCACCAAAAATTCTCGCTGGCGCAGTCAAAGGCCGACTCGTCGTTAATGTGAGAGCGTAATGGCCACACGTCGCGAATCTGTACATTACCGTATCGTTCCTATTGATCCGGTAATGCATCTGTTTGAAGTAACTATCACTATCACTAAGCCCGCCATCGAAGGTCAGCTGTTTTCTCTTCCGGCATGGATACCAGGTAGTTACATGATTCGCGAATTTGCTCGCAACATCATTAGTATTAGTGCGAGTTCTGAAGGTCGTAAGCTACGTTTAAAAAAACTCGATAAACATACCTGGCAAGCGGCGCCATGCAAGGGCGCGCTTGAGATGACGTATCAAGTCTATGCGTGGGATTTATCGGTGCGTGCGGCGCATCTGGATCAGACGCATGGATTTTTTAACGGCACCAGCGTTTTTCTAAAAGCTCACGGTAAAGAATCCTTACCGCATATCGTTGATATTCAAGCACCCGAAGGTGAATCATTTAGTACTTGGCGTATTGCGACTTCGTTGCGCGAACTAAAAGCTCGTAGGCATCGATTCGGCACCTATGTGGCTGATGATTATGATGAATTGATTGATCATCCGGTTGAGATGGGTGAATTCGAATTGATTTCATTCCAGGCTCATGGTGTGCCGCATGAGATGGCGATTACCGGAAAAGTGCCCGGGCTCGATATCCAGCGTCTTACCTCCGATCTGAAAAAAATCTGCGAAGAACAAATCGCTTTTTTTGAGCCGAAAAGCAAATCTGCACCCATGTCTCGTTATGTGTTTCTCACGCTAGCAGTGGGTGAAGGCTATGGTGGCTTAGAGCACAGAGCATCGACGGCACTCATCTGCGCGCGCAATGATTTGCCTGTGTTGGGTCAAGCGGAACTAACGGATGGGTATCGTGGTTTTCTTGGGCTTTGCAGCCATGAATATTTTCATACCTGGAATGTGAAGCGTATTAAACCGTCTGCATTTGCACCCTACGCATTAGATCAAGAAAATTACACAACGCTGCTATGGCTATTTGAAGGCTTCACCAGTTATTACGATGACTTGATCTTGTTGCGCTCTGGCGTGATTGATACGCCAGCGTATTTGAAGCTGCTAGAAAAAACGATCAATGGCGTACATCGTAGTCGTGGGCGCTTGAAGCAAACTGTTGCTGAATCAAGTTTTGATGCGTGGACTAAATACTACCGGCAAGATGAAAACGCACCGAATGCGATTGTTAGTTATTACGCTAAAGGCTCTTTAGTAGCTTTACTTCTAGATTTAGTCATACGCCGCGATACACGCGGCAAGCGCTCGCTGGATGATGTGATGCGTGCGCTATGGCGACGTTATGGCCGGCATTTTTATTCAGCCAATGGCGGCATCGGTGTGGAAGATCACGAACTAGAAGCTTTGTTCGATGAGATCACTGGATTGGAATTGAAATCTGTTTTTGATTTGGCTGTACGCGGTACACGCGATCTACCACTGGCCGATGCATTCGCTAGTATGGGAATCACTCTCAGCGATCAACGTAAAACAAACAAACTCTCGTTGAATGTTCGTGTTCAACAAGAGGGTGGTCTGTGTAAATTAGCGAGCGTTCATGAGACGGGTCCGGCGCATCACGCTGGTTTGTCGGCAGGCGATACGCTGGTTGCTATCGATGGTTTACGCGTTACGGGCAGCAATCTCGATGGCTTGTTGCAGCGCTATCGAGTCGGTGATGTCATAGAAGTGCACGCCTTTCGCCGTGATGAATTGATGACCTTCGACGTGACGCTTGAATCGGACACAGCTCCTCAATTTAGCTTGACCATTCGCGATAAGCCGCTGACTGCAATGCGACTTCGCAAAACTTGGCTGAAATCACGTTCATAACCTGAACTTTATCTACACAACGTAGTGACACGAGTTATTTCGTGTCACTACGATTGATTCAATAACAAGGAGAGATTCATGCGCTATTTTTCGTCACCACTGATTCGTCGTTTGCTGATACCCGTCAGCCTGTTGGTGCTGAGCGCAGGTGTTTCAGCGATTGAGCTTGCCGCTGGTCTGCCGCAATCGCAAGGCATGTCGCCAACGCGACTGGCGCACATCCACGATTTGATGCAAACCGAGATAACTGAAAATCGCGTACCTGGTGCGGTGGTTTTGGTTGCCCGTAAAGGCAAGATTGTTTATGCCGATGCATTAGGTTTTCAAGATAAGCCGAGTGGTAAGCCGATGACGCGCGATGCTATTTTCCGTGCCTACTCGATGACTAAGCCATTGGTGTCGGTGCTGACGATGATGCTGGTAGAAGAAGGTCGTCTGCAGTTAAATGATCCTGTATCAAAATTTTTTCCTTCAATGGCGAAAATGAATGTTCTGTCGAATCCATCCGACGGTAATAGCGAACGTGTTCCGGCTGCACGACTAATCACGATTCATGATCTGTTACGACACACGTCTGGAATTACTTACGCAGAATTCACGCGCTTCACGGCGATTAAAGGGCCGTATCAGGAAGCTGGATTATTTTCTTCTGAAGTACAAGGTAAGTGGATCACACTGACTCCGCAACAACAGATCGAAGCCTTATCAAAAGCACCGTTGCTATGGCAACCGGGCTCAACGTGGGAATACAGCTTATCCACTGATTTGCTGGGACGTGTACTTGAATCGATCACCAATCAGACCTTGGGTGCCTTGCTCGAAGAGCGTTTGTTCAAACCACTGGGAATGAAAGACACTAGCTTTTTGGTACCTGCTGCAAAAGCTTCACGATTAGCAGAACCGTTCCGTATTGATCCTTTGACCGGGCAGCCTTACTACCTCGTGCTCGATGTGACCAAACCGATGGGGAATGATTCGGGCGGTGCGGGTATTTCAACCACGGCTGATGACTACCTGCGTTTTTGTCAGATGATGCTCAATGGTGGTAGCTTCGATGGCAAGCGCTATCTATCACGCACGACGATTGCGCTGATGACTTCTGATCATCTGGGGCCTAAAGTCGCCACACCAACGCAGCCCGGTGAACTATTAATGGGTGTGCAAGGCTATACGTTTGGTTTGGGTTTTATGGTGAGACAAGGCCCGGGTATGGCGGGCGTACCAGGCTCTGAAGGTGACTATGCGTGGGGCGGTTATGGCGGAACCTTCTTTTGGATTGATCCTAAAGAACAAGTTATTGGTTTGCTGATGGCGCAAACGCCCGGCGCATCACGGCAATTTTATCGTCGCATGATTAAAACCTTGGTTTATCAAGCGATCGAGTGATTCGATTTTTTAACAGATCACGACAGCAAATGATCAATCAACAAATCAAATGCTGTCGGATCAAATTCTTGATTATCAAAACGACGTAGTGAGGCATGGCTGGGTGGTTGAACGCGTCTCTTCAGATAATCATCCCAGTTGGCCAACTTCCAATCATCACGTGCATCGGCGCGCGCTTCAATCCGACGTTTCGCTTCTTCGGTAGATAAATCAATCCACGCGACACGACATTCGGTATGCGCGGGCATGTCTAATTGAGCGGGCTCAAAAAATTTACCTGCCATAAGTTCGCGGGTGAAGGGACCGACTAACATCACATTCATTCCTAGAGCGAGATTTTCGCGGGTAATGTCGAGCAATCCTGAATACTCACGATCGCGGAGATTTTGCAGATACTTAGGACTATCGCGATCAGCGGGGTTGCCTGTTAGCAGACCCATGACGTGAGAGCTAAATGCGCCATAGGCGGTGTCTTTGTCGAGAAAGAAAAAATCGCGTTTACTTTTTTCTGCTAGCAGAGGCAAAGCGCGCTTGGCTAATGTGGTTTTGCCAGTGCCCGCATGACCGGCAAATAAAAGCAGGCGAGGTGGATGTGGCACGATGATTGTTTTCAAAATAGTATCTACCAAAGAATTTGTTCTGGAAGTAGTGCAAACCATGTAAAACTTGTATGATGCAATATCGCATGGCTTATGGCGATATCGAACAGCTTTGGCAAGCATTTCTTATCAACCCTGAGCGAAAAACCTATGGCTGACACAACACCACCCGGCTCTCTGTTTGTAGGAGACGGCGTTTACATGCAAGGCACCATGAATGTGCCTGGACTTGCCAGCGTTGACGGCAAGTTGGAAGGTCAATTGACTGCCGATGTGATCGCCATTCAAACGAATGGTTCGGTCGACGGTAAAACCACAGCGAATCACATCAAAGTTGCAGGTTCATTAACAGATACCGCCGTGGCCAATAAAACTTTATTGGTCGAATCCACAGGCATTATTGCCGGATCAGTGACCTACACTGAAATGGAAATCAAGAAGGGCGGCTCTATTAAGGGTAGCATCTACAAGACCGGTAATAATGTGCCCGCTAAGCAATCTGCACCAGCTCCAACGACTGTGGCACCTGAGGCTCCCGAAGCAACCATCATTTCCGACGAAACGCCTTAGAAATTTGAATTGAATTCTAGAGTTTATTTTCGGGCTGCCTAGGCAGCCCGAATGCATTCTGTTGAGCGAATATGCGACAGATAAGTTTATTCTCTGAATGATCCCCACAATTCAGAAAATTTTGATCTGGATACAAGTTCGTTGTGCCCGATAGTGCGTTAATTCGGATCAAGGCGCTCCTCATAGGCGCTATGGGAGATCTGTCATGAAAAAATTAATCAGCCTTTCATTCACTTTAGTCGTATTGGCTACAGCGCCTGAAGCGTTTGCCAAAATAAATTCTGCGGATATACGCGCTGCTCGTTCCTTATTTCAGTCATCAGGCTGCACCAGCTGTCACGATGCCACCGGAAGCGCTGCGGGGCCATCACTGAAAGCGATAGCCAAACGCTACAAAGGTAAGCCCGTTATTACTGAGCTGGCACAACGTATTCGGGAAGGAAGCCAAGGGAGATGGGGTGATTTATCGCACCCAGCGATTGACTATCTCACCCCGACCGACGCTTCGATGCTAGCGGAATGGATATTGAACGGCGCGCCGCTCTAAGCGCTTATTGCGGGCACATGGCTTCGGCCATGATGCGACGACGAATGTCGGGATTACTTTCTTTCGACAGCTGCTCCATCAGCACCGCCAT
>CANGJE010000074.1 GCA_947454305.1 Oxalobacteraceae bacterium | reverse complement strand
CTATGAAATCATCCACGCCTTGTTTTCACTGTGGTCTACCGGTACCTGAAGGTAGTCACTGGAATGTTCGTGTTGATGAGATAAAGCAGCCTATGTGTTGTCCGGGATGTCAGGCGGTAGCCCAAGCTATTGTCGATTCAGGACTAACGACTTACTACAGTAGTCGTCAGCAATTACCCGAAGGCGTTGCCGCACCGCTGCCAGAAGCATTGAACTTGTATGACAGTCCTGAATTGGCCGCGCATTTTACTAATGATGCAGGCGATGCACAAGCGATGCTATCCGTTGAGGGTATACGTTGTTCTGCGTGCGTTTGGTTGATTGAAAAACGACTATCGCAAGTACCCGGATTAAAGAGCGCGAATCTGAATGTGGCGACCGAAAAGCTGCAAGTAACATGGGATGCCGCGCTAGCCAAACCCAGCGATATTATTCGCGCGGTGCGCGAAGTCGGGTATGTGGCTTATCCGTTTGATCCTATTCAACATGGAGAGTTATTGCGCAAAAATACGCGCACACTGTTTAAGCGACTATTTGTTGCAGGCCTGGCTATGATGCAGGTCATGATGTATGCCGTACCGGTTTACTTAGCTGAAGCTGGAAGCATAGAGTCCGACTTAGAGCAATTGATGCGCTGGGCAAGTTTGCTGTTAACGCTGCCCGCGGTGATGTATTCAGCGCAGCCTTTTTTTCGTGGTGCATGGAGTGACATTAAAGTACGCACACCGGGCATGGATGTACCGGTTGCTTTAGGTATTGCAGCAGGTTTTGTGGGCAGTGCGTGGTCTACCATCACAGGGGTTGGTGATGTTTATTTTGATTCCGTCACGATGTTTATTTTTTTATTGCTGGCGAGTCGCTATGTGGAACTGGTAGCGCGCCGCCGTGCGGCTGCTTCGTTAGAAAAACTTCAATACGCATTACCGGAATCGGCTCATCTGATGGTGGGTTTCCCATCGAGTCGAAACACGACCATGGTTGCGGCATCCACCTTACGTGCGGGGGACGTCATACTCAGTAAGCCCGGCGAAGCGATTGCTGTCGATAGCGTTATCGTCGATGGAGAAACCACGATCGATCTTTCTTTGCTCACAGGCGAAAGCCACCCACAGCCAAGACGACTCGGTGAATCAGTAGCAAGTGGCGCGGTGAATATCAGTCAGCCGGTGATACTGCGGGTAGAAAAAGTCGCTAGAGACAGTACCTTGGCGGCATTGATTCGTTTGATTGAAAGCGCGGGACAAGGTAAACCAACCATTGCCCAGTGGGCTGATCGTGTAGCAGCGTGGTTCGTCGGTGCACTTTTGGTGTTTGCGTTAGCCGTGTTAATTTTTTGGAGCTGGCATGATGCAGCGCGTGCATGGCCCATTGCTATAGCAGTGCTAGTGGTGTCGTGTCCGTGTGCTTTATCACTCGCGACACCATCGGCACTGGCTGCAGTGACTGATCGATTACTCAGACAAGGTGTGCTCGTGATACAGCCGCATGTAATCGAGACACTGTATCGCACTACGCATGTGGTCTTAGACAAAACAGGTACGCTGACTGAAGGAAGGCCGCAGCTAAGGCATACAACTATTTTGGGTGAAGCAAGTCTCGAACAGGTATTACACATTGCTGCCGCACTTGAAGCGGGTAGCGCGCATCCTTTATCGCGCGCTTTAGTGGAAGCCGCAGATCAATTTTCGACGACGGATGTTGCCGTCGAAGCGATCACGCATCATATAGGGCAGGGCTTGGAGGGGAAAATCGCTGGCGAGCTTTATCGTATAGGCAGTCATGCCTTTGTTTCTGCACTCTCGGGTACAGCAGTCGCTGCAGACGAACCGCATGACATGACGTGCATTTATTTAGGTAAGGCATCGGCTTGGTTAGCACGTTTGGATTTGTCGGATGCTTTAAAACCAGATGCTCAGAAAGTGATTAATTATTTTCAGTCACAGGGTAAGCAAGTCATTTTGCTTTCAGGTGATGCGCCCGGTATCGTAGAGCGCATGGCTAATTCGCTCGGTATAAACGATGCACATGGTGGCATGCTGCCGCAGCAAAAATTAGCATTCGTTCAGCAACTGCAAAGCAAAGGTGCACGCGTGCTGATGGTAGGTGATGGAATTAATGATGCCGCTGTGTTGCGTGCTGCCGATGTCTCATTTGCTATAGGATCGGGAGCAGCATTAGCGCAGTCGCATGCCGATGCTGTGTTGTTATCTGCCAGTCTCTCATCGTTGATCGATGCGGCAGAAGCCGCAACGGCGTGCATGAAGGTGATACGACAAAACTTAGCCTGGGCCACCATCTACAATCTGGTAGCAATACCCGCGGCTGCATTCGGTTTGCTGATGCCATGGATGGCGGGATTAGGTATGTCGTTGAGTTCGGCGGGCGTGGTGCTGAATGCGTTGCGCCTTGAGCGACTGCCACGCCATGCACCACGCCGTGCATATTCTTTGGGAAAGGCAGGTTAATGGAAGCCTTGTACTTGTTGATTCCCTTGTCCGTCGTGGTTGTCTTTGCGGCACTCTGGATATTTTTCCGTGCGATGGATGGCGGCCAGTTCGACGACCTTGAAGGCCCCGGCATGCGAATACTTCAGGATGACGACAGAGCACGATCTGAGACTGATGAGTCACAAGCAGAAATCAAGAAATAACCTCAGTCGTGTCCCCTCCCATCTGGTCAAATTTGACTCAAGTCAAGGAACTTTGCCCAATTGAAACGTAACCTTCAGGCATCTTCGTCGGATACCAGAGGGAGTCTTTGTGGACACAGCACTGAACTACAACTACAAGGTCGTCAAGCAATTTGCTGTTGCGACCGTAGTGTGGGGGGTGGTGGGCATGTTAGTGGGGGTAATCATCGCCGCCCAACTCGCATGGCCAGCACTGAATTTTGATACCGCTTGGTTGACGTATGGCCGCTTACGGCCCTTACACACTAATGCGGTGATTTTTGCCTTTGGTGGTTCGGCGTTGTTTGCAACGTCTTACTACGTGGTGCAACGAACCTGTCAGGTGCGTCTATTTTCGGATGCGTTGGCCTCGTTCACCTTTTGGGGCTGGCAGCTGGTTATTGTGGCTGCCGCGATTACTCTTCCTCTCGGCATCACTAGTGGCAAGGAATACGCGGAACTCGAATGGCCGATTGATATTTTGATCGCGCTGGTGTGGGTTTCCTATGCGGTGGTGTTCTTTGGCACGCTGTGGAAGCGAAAGACATCCCATATTTATGTAGCTAACTGGTTTTATGGCGCCTTTATTTTGACGGTCGCCATTTTGCACATTGTGAATTCAGCAGCAATGCCAGCCACGCTGACGAAATCATACTCAGCCTACACTGGCGTACAAGATGCCATGATCCAGTGGTGGTACGGTCACAATGCCGTTGGCTTTTTCCTCACCGCTGGCTTCTTGGGCATGATGTATTACTTCATTCCTAAACAAGCTGAGCGTCCCGTATTTTCATATCGCCTGTCTATTGTTCACTTCTGGGCTTTGATTTTTACCTACATGTGGGCAGGCCCGCACCATCTGCATTACACCGCGTTGCCTGATTGGGCGCAGTCGCTGGGCATGGTGTTCTCGTTGATTCTATTAGCACCTAGCTGGGGTGGCATGATTAACGGCATCATGACGCTCTCGGGGGCATGGCATAAATTGCGTGATGACCCCATCTTGAAATTCCTGGTGGTTTCCTTGTCCTTCTACGGCATGTCGACCTTCGAAGGTCCGATGATGTCGATCAAAACAGTCAATGCGTTGTCGCACTACACCGATTGGACGGTAGGTCACGTTCACTCGGGTGCATTGGGATGGGTAGGTCTGGTGTCGATGGGCTCGATCTATTACCTGCTACCGCGTTTATCGGGCAAAACAGAAATGTGGAGCAAACGACTGATTGAAGTGCACTTCTGGGTGGCGACGATCGGTATCGTCTTGTACATCGCTTCGATGTGGATTGCTGGCGTGATGCAAGGATTGATGTGGCGTGCAGTGAATGCAGATGGCACGCTGACTTATACCTTTGTTGAAGGCGTCAAGGCAACTTACCCTTACTACGTGGTACGTCTGTCCGGTGGCCTCTTATATTTGGCTGGCATGCTGATCATGGCCTACAACACCTACAAGACAGTCATCGACAGTAAGCCGGCAGATAGCCGTATACCTGCGCTGACTGGCGCTCACGCTTGAGTAAAGGAGAGACAAATGAAATTTACTCATGATCAAATTGAACGCAAACCCTGGCTGTTGATAGTGCTGGTGATTTTGGTGGTCAGCATTGGTGGACTAGTTGAAATTGTTCCGTTGTTCTTCCAGAAATCCACTACTGAACCCGTGGCGGGTTTGACGGTTTACAGTCCGTTGCGTTTAGCAGGTCGCGATGTATACATCCGTGAGGGCTGCTACAACTGTCACTCGCAGATGATTCGTCCTTTCCGTGCTGAGACCGAGCGCTATGGCCATTATTCAGTGGCCGGTGAATTTGTTTACGACCGTCCATTTCAGTGGGGCTCAAAACGTACAGGTCCAGATCTGGCTAGAGTTGGTGGTCGTTACAGCGATGATTGGCATCGTACGCATTTAAATAACCCGCGTGACTTAGTGCCTGAATCGAATATGCCTGCCTATCCTTGGTTGGCAACATCGACCTTAGATCCGCAATCGGTGGTTTCACATTTAAAAGCACTCAAGCGCTTAGGTGATCCGTATACCGATGAACAAATTGCGGCTGCTCCTAAAGAGTTAGAAGGAAAAACAGAGCAGGATGCGCTAGTGGCTTATCTGCAGGGTCTAGGTATACACATCAAGGCACGGAGATAAACATGGACTTCATTCAATGGGTATCAGATGCGCGCAGTGTCGTTACGTTAATTTGCATGAGCACCTTTATCGGCATCGTGATTTGGGCGTATAGCGCGGCACGCAAGCAGGATTTTGATGAGGCAGCGATGCTGCCTTTTGCCGACGACGAATCACTTAACACCAAAGTGCAGGAGCCACATCATGGCTGATTTTACGAGCGGATTCTGGGGAATCTACATTACGGTATTGACGATTGTTTCCGTGTTTGGATGCGCCTGGTTGTTATGGTCGCAATCGACCATCAAAACAGCCGTGTCGAAAGATGGTCACGTTGAAACCACTGGTCACTCCTGGGACGAAGGGTTGGAAGAATTAAACAATCCTATGCCGCGGTGGTGGATGTGGCTGTTCTATATCACCATTCTGTTTGGACTGGCGTATCTCTTTCTGTACCCTGGCTTAGGTACCTATGCAGGCAAATTAGGATGGGCATCCAAAGGTCAGTACGAGGATGAATTAAAACTCGCCGATGAAGAATATGGTCCGTTGTTTGCCAAGTATCAGCAAATAGATATCAAAGCACTCGCCGCTGATCCCCAAGCGCATGCGATTGGAGAGCGCTTGTTCCTGACCTACTGTGCTCAATGTCATGGTTCTGATGCGCGCGGTAATAAAGGTTATCCGAATTTGACTGATAGAGATTGGCTGCACGGTGGTGAGCCCGATGCGATCAAAACGACTATTTTGAAAGGCCGCAACGGCGCCATGCCACCGATGGGTGCAGCTGTAGGAACGGATAAAGACATAGAAAATGTGGCGCACTATGTGCTGTCATTGTCCGACTCTGCCGCTGATCCCATTAAGGCAGCTATTGGTAAAGAAAAATTTGCCGCATGTGCTGCGTGTCACGGTGCCGATGGCAAAGGAAATACCGCTGTGGGAGCTCCGAATTTAACGGATAAAACTTGGTTGTATGGCGGTAGTGTTGCCACTATCATGGAAACCATACGCGGGGGTCGTAACAATGTGATGCCGGCGTTTGCTGAATTTCTCGGCGAAGCTAAAGTTCATTTGTTAAGCGCTTACGTTTGGGGTCTGTCGAATAACTCGACCTTGCCTGCAGCAAGTAAGTAAGTGTCAATGAGTGAGTAGCAAAGGGTATCCATGGATAGTGCATCACCAGAAGTCGCCGTAATCAAAATGTATCAAGCGCGGGAAGAAATCTACCCGCGCGAAATACAAGGGCGATATGCCAGCTTGCGCTGGTTTTTTGTCTGGGCAACGCAATTGCTTTTTTATGGATTACCCTGGTTTTCCTGGAACGACAGGCAGGCGGTACTGTTTGATCTCGGCGCTCGTAAGTTCTATATCTTTGGCATAGTTTTATGGCCGCAGGATTTTATTTATCTTGCGGCGCTACTAATCATTAGTGCCTATTCTCTGTTTTTATTCACCGCTATTTTCGGACGTGTTTGGTGTGGCTTTACGTGCCCGCAGACGGTGTACACCGAAATTTTCATGTGGATAGAACGCAAAATTGAAGGCGATCGTAGCGCACGTATACGCTTAGATCGTCAGCCAGCCTCCCTAGGAAAATTTTCTAGAAAATTAGCCAAGCATATGAGCTGGGGCGCTCTCGCCTTGTGGACAGGTTTTACGTTTGTTGGTTATTTCACTCCGATTACGGTATTAGCGAATGAAGTGTCTGCCTTAACGTTGGGTCCGTGGGAATGGTTCTGGGTCTTGTTCTACTCCTTTGCGACCTATGGCAATGCGGGCTGGATGCGTGAGCAAGTCTGTAAATACATGTGTCCTTATGCGCGCTTTCAAAGTGCTATGTTTGATAAGGACAGTTTGATCATTACGTACGATGCAGGTCGCGGTGAGCCCCGTGGAGCGCGACACAAAGATGATCCCGCTGCCGCAAAAGCCTTAGGGGATTGCATCGACTGTTCCATGTGCGTGCAAGTTTGCCCGACCGGTATCGATATCCGCAAAGGCTTGCAGTACGAATGCATAGGTTGTGGTGCGTGCGTTGATGCGTGTAATAGCGTCATGGATAAAATAGGCGCTCCGCGTGGCTTGGTACGTTATTGGACTGATCATGCGATGGCGAACCGCTGGTCGGCTGAGCAAATTTTCAGTCATATGTTCCGTCCGCGAGTGCTTATTTATTCCAGCGTCTTGATTATCATCGTGAGTGTTTTTTTCGGCACGCTCTTGACGCGCACACCTGTCAAGATGGATGTGATACGCGACCGTGGCTCGATGGGCCGTGAGATTGAAAACGGCATGATAGAAAATGTGTATCGATTACAGCTCATGAATACCGATGAATCTGCGCATCATTATCGGATTAGTGTTAGTGGCATCGACACCATAAAGCTGCAAGGGTTGGGTGAGTTTGCACTCAAGGGTACGGAGTCGCGAGCGGTGGCAGTGAATGTTCGAGTGGATGAAGCTAAGGGTGAAAAAGGGTCGAATAAAATTTGGTTTACCTTAGTTGATATCGATAATCCCGATATTCATGTCAAAGAAAAAGCGGTATTTTTTGTGCCGCGCTGAACGGGAAAATTATGACGACATTAAATTCGCTCAATAAACAGGTGGCGCCTTGGTATAAACATCGCTGGCCTTGGTTATTGATGTCGGGCCCCTTAGTTGTAATAGTTGCAGGTTTTGTGACGATGTGGATTTCATTCTCGGGCGCGGATGCGCTAGTGGTGGATGACTACTACAAACAAGGTAAGGCGATTAATCAAGATTTACGTCGCGATCGGGTGGCTTCGAATTTGGGATTACAGTTTTCATTGCGCTACGATGCTGCTTCGGGCAATTTGGTCGGCGGTGTGAAAGGTCTGACGAATCAATTACCACTGACCCTGTTATTGGTTCATCCTACCGTGCCGCAGAAAGATAAACGCATGGTAGTGACACCCGATTCGGAGGGACAATTTTCACTAACGTTGCCTATGCTGGAACGCGCGCATTGGCAGGTACAGATAGAAGATGCAGCGCGTAGTTGGAGACTTCAGGGTGACTGGAGTTGGCCGCAGCAAAATAAGATTGACATCAGCCCTTTGCAGGATAAGGCATAAGATGCAACGGAAGGAGACCGAATCATGTTGAGACTAGCGATGTCGGTGCTATGGCCGTCGTTTATGGCGGCGATTCTTGCGGAAGGTTTTTTCTTTTCGATTTTTGACCCGGTTGATTTGATGCTCATTCGGGGTCACATAGATTTTCCGCCAATTGCAGCCTACACGATTGGTTTTTTCTTTTTCTGGGCATTTTGCTCGTTAGCGAGCATGTTGAGTATTTATCTATTCAGCACAGAAGCGCCGCGCCAACCGCCGTTTTAATCAGGTCGATTTAATCGCAGACTTCGGTGCCAGCCGCCATTGCTCGCATTTTCGTGATATCAAGTAATTCGATTTCACGATTAGCGACTCTGAGTAAGCCTTGTTTTTTTAGTCGCGATAATAAACGGCTGATGCTTTCAATCGTTAATCCAAGATAGTTACCGATTTCTTCGCGCGACATGCGCAGCTGAAAGGTTGTGGATGAGTAGCCGCGCGCTGCATAGCGTGAAGATAAATTAATCAAAAACGCAGCAAAGCGCTGCTCAGCGCGCATATTCCCGAGTAGTAGCATGACATTTTGCTCGCGCGTGATCTCTTGACTCATCATGCGATGGAAGTGATGCAGCAAACTAGGGATGGTGCCAAATAATTCTTCGAGTCGTGCGAATGGAATTTCGCAGACTTCGCTATCTTCTAGTGCCATCGCATCACAATGATGATGTTCTGTACTGATCGCATCCATGCCGAGCAGTTCCCCCGCCATCTGAAAACCGGTGACTTGTTGTTCACCTGCGGGACTGACTTGAAACGTTTTGAAATGGCCGAGTCGGATAGCGTAAAGATTCGTAAAAGTATCACCGATGCGGTAGAGATGGGTGTCCTTAGGGATTTTGCGGCGGCGTCCGATGATGTCATCGAGCCGAGTCATATCCGACTCACCTAATCCCATAGGCAGGCAAAGCTGATGCATGCTGCACGCAGAACAACTCGCTTTGAGAGCGCTGATGTTGAGGTTAGGGCTGGGCGTAAGGGCTACGGGCTGGCTCATGAAACGTTTGTAAATAAATGATGAGGCAAATTTACCCGATTTGTGTCTCCGCGGCTACGCCTGATTGATCTTGGGTCGGCTTTAGACAGCTATTCCACAGCTTCGTAAGGTAATCCCACGTAGTTTTCGGCAATCGTCGTTTTTGCTGCCAGCGAGCTGGTGTAGTAGTCCAACTCCGCTTCCTGAATTCGCTGATTGAAGGGATCGTCTGAGAACTTATGCAAAATTGACGTCATCCACCATGAAAAACGCTCAGCTTTCCAGATGCGGCGAAGACAAATCTCAGAATACTTAGCCACCAAATCCAGCCGGTTTTGCTGGTAGCGTAGTCGTAAGATGTTATAAAGAGTGTAAACATCACTGGCGGCAAGGTTTAAGCCTTTAGCCCCCGTCGGCGGCACGATATGGGCCGCATCACCCACCAAGAACATGCGCCCGAATTGCATGGGTTCAGCGACAAAGCTGCGTAGAGGGGCAATGCTTTTCTCAATCGATGGGCCAGTGATTAAAGAGGCGGCTGCATCCGCAGGTAGCCGTGAGCGCAATTCATCCCAAAAGCGTTGGTCAGACCAATCATCAACTTTATCGTCCAGCGAGCATTGAACGTAATAGCGCGATAGCATAGACGAGCGCATGCTGCATAACGCGAAGCCGCGTTCATGATTAGCATAAATTAGTTCATGCGACACCGGTGGAGTACGTGACAGTATCCCCAACCATCCAAAGGGATAGACTCGTTCGAACAGTCGTATCGATTCGGGCGGTACCGACTTACGTGACACTCCATGAAAACCATCGCAGCCTGCTATGTAGTCACATTCAACGATATGTTTTTGACCATTGATTGTGAAGCTCACACTTGGGTGGTCGCTATGAAAATCATGAAGTGCAACGTCATCAGCGGAATAAAAACTGAGCGAGCCGGATTGCGTGCGCGCATCCATCAAATCTTTAGTTACTTCAGTTTGGCCATACACCATCACCGTTTTACCGCCGGTCAGTGCATGTAGATCGATACGTTCTAGTCGGCCAAGAAATGACAAGGCAAAACCATCATGCACATGACCTTCGCGATCCATGCGATCTCCCACCTTTGCTTCGCGCAGCAGCGTTTGCGTCCCTTGTTCGAGCACACCAGCACGTATGCGTGAGAGCACGTAGTCAGGTGACTTGGCTTCGATGACGATGTTAGCTATGCCTTGTAATTCAAGCAGTCGTCCCAGCAAAAGGCCGGAGGGTCCTGCGCCAATAATGGCAACTTGAGTTTTCATGAGTGTATGTTTTGCACGTGATGGCGGCTGCATTCAGGCAGCGAGGGCTTGATAGTCCCCTAATCGGGCCTTCACAGGAATAGACTTTCATTGCCGAAACTTGTACATTTCGAGGATTTTCCAGACTTTTGGATTACCTTGTGACCATCCCGACCAAGCCCGCCATCAAAGTGCCAGTCTTTCAGTTATATGGGGAGAAAGGTCAGTTACCCGCACCTGATCGGATTCATTGTGAATCAATTGCTTCACGTAGCCGCTTGCACAATTGGGAGATTAATCCTCATCGACACCATGGCTTGTTTCAAGTCCTGTGGTTAGAACAAGGCGAGGCCCGTTTTCAGCTCGATGCTCATCAAGGTCAGCTTACAGAGGGGTCGGTTTTGCTGGTGCCGCAGCATTGCGTGCACGGTTTCAAATTTTCCAAAGATGCGCATGGCATGGTCGTGACATTGGCGTATTCGTTAATCGATAGCTTGGATAGCGATTTGGCCCAAGAGTTGGTCACGCTTACCGAGCCCGTTCACTGTGGTCTGCAGGATGTAGTGAGTGCAGCTGCGATCGAAGCGGGATTGCGTGCGTTGTACTTTGAATATCAACAACGAGGTCGATATCACCAGGCGGTCATTGAATCGCTCGTTAGCACGACGTTGGCCTGGTTAATGCGTGAAAATTTGGCGCAAGTACGTGACAAAATTGCTGTCACGGTGGTGCGAGCGCGCGAACATTTGGCAGGCTTTGTTGCACTGGTCGATGAGAATTTTTCTAAGCACACGACGCTGGATCATTACGCGGCTCAGCTCGGTATTAGCGTGGCGCACTTAAATGCTGTTTCTCGTCAGATGAGTGGCCGATCTGCCTTGCAACTGATACACGAGAGATTAATCCTCGAAGCCAGACGCGAACTGATTTATACGTCGATGACG
>CANGJE010000073.1 GCA_947454305.1 Oxalobacteraceae bacterium | reverse complement strand
TCGACAATCGCTTCCAGGGATTTTTTTTCTTTGCCGAGATCTTGAGCCCGCTTGGGATCGTCCCAGACGGTAGGGTCTTCTAGTTCGGCGTTGACTTGTTCTAGCTTCTCTGACTTCAGATCAAAGTCAAAGATACCTCCGAAGATCGTGCTCACGAACGACGAGGTCAGAGAGCAGGGCGGTGAGTGCGTTGAGGCGTTCGGCTTCCATGGTCAGCAGGGCTTTCGGTAAAGAGGCGAATTATACCTTTGAGCGCAAGCTGTATCGCAATTAGGGTCGAAGCAGAGTCGTGATTAGCCAAATAATTAGGCTATGAGTATTGCGCGTACCAATCGTGCAATGAGTCAAGAGCATGGCGATCTAAGCCAAAGCGATCCCGCGGAAAATACGTATCGTTTGTTTTGATCTCGTTAATTACACCTATATTCCTAGGTACATAATTGTTTATTCCTAAAGTAAAGAACGCTATCAGTTTACGCGTGACTGATGGATGAGTCGCAAAATCACCTTCTAGGCGTATATGTGTTTGTTTTTTTAAATTTTCCAGATGGGTCTCGCCTATGTCTTTAAGACAGGCTCGTCCGAGTGCGGCAGCGTTATAGCAAACGGAGGGTATGTTCATTTTTAGTCCAATATAATTTGCAATACCGCCACCCATAGAATGTCCCGTTAATTCTAGTGTTTGACTATTGGCGGCTAGCTTATCTGCAATGGTCTTTGCGAGTTTTAAGGCTTGGCTGTGCATTGTCGGTACTCCACCCACTCCAAGAAACTGCTTAACAGACGAGAGTAATTGAGTGCCCAACATATTTCCCTCACCTATGCCTGGAAAACACAGCACATAGCCTGTGACCTGAGACATGGAATTCATGGTTAACGATTTGAGCTCGCAGTACAAGCCTGTGCTGGGGTCACAAAATCCGCCTGTTGCAGGATCGATCAATGTTGCAAATTCTGTCCCTTTGAGCAGTTTCGCCATCGTACTTTGGGTGGTGCGCGTTGAAACCGTCGCTCCTGCTTTAACGGCACTCGTTTCTGTTTCTCTTAAAGCATGAAAGTGCCCACTGGTGGATTCCCTGACCTCTTGCTGGCTTTGTATTTTAAGCGTCGGCCCCTCAGATAGTCGCCCCTCTGTTTTTGATAGCTTAAATGTTTGTGTCGAAGCGCTACTAGCATTAGCGTTGATATCGCAATGGGGCAAGCTAGACGTATTCATTGTTGGTGGGGCAGATGCAGCTAGCAGAGAAAATTTATCCGCTTCAGTCGGTATTGGCCGGGGAGCAGGTTGGCGGTGAGTCGCAATCGATATCGTTGGGGATCTGGATATCTGCATAGTTTAGGCAAGCTGAGCTAAGGAATGGGGTGTGTTACTTGATTGAGCCTGAATGCTTAATTGCTCACGTGCGAGATCGATAGACATGATGAAATTATCCAACGTGTTGTTGAACGTTTGTTCATCGCAGTCGTGTATGCGCAGGTTGTAGCAAAGCGAGAACATGCTGACATCCGCATCCCAAGCTAACCAGCATCCACCTAATGGTCGGCCAAAACGATTCAATTCTAGTGCTGTGATGAGCGCAATTTCGTACATCTCATCAGGGGGCCTACAGACCGGTGCATACAGGTGGCAAATGACACCATCTTCAGCTATTTCAATCACCACCAAAGTTTCATCGTCGCGCTTGATGGCAGCCACGCCATATTCATCAAAACTAACATCTGCTATTCGAGTACTAAGCCAGAGCTCCACCACACTAATTGCATTGCTAAGGGTGTTCATGGTTTTTCTGCCTCACGGAATACTCATTGGAGGAGTTTACGAAATAGTAGTCACCAAGAATGATCGTAAATTGATATCTAGTGCATCATTCAAGAAAACAACACCGTGTCAGATATTAAGTAGAGCGCCATAGGGGGTATTTTCATGACAAGGAATCGTTACTTAGGAAGGAACGGCGTTAGACAAACCCATAAATTGCCTAATTATTGCAGCTATATTTTTTTTACTATATTTGGTGTCATTAGTCGACGGCGTGAAGTTGCCATACAGTGCAGGTTGGTCCACTAATTTCGAGCCGCCGTAGCCCGTATTAAATTCCTGCATCTTGCGCCGCGATTCATCAAAAAATATAAACGTTGCGAATTGAATTTTTTCTAAATTAGTCCTTTTTCGGTCCGGCTTCGGGACTCTGCCATTCGATGTGTGAATCTGGAAAGCTAAAAATTTTACTTCGGCGTCTAACTGGGCTGTGCGATCTTTTCCGCTCTTACAGTTGAATACGGTGCCGCCGCCCAAGAGGTGTGACAACAATGCGATACGCGAAGCCAGTTTGTAAGGTTCATTACCTGCGTCACGGTAGCTGCCGTCTTCCCACATTGCTGCAATTTGGTCGCTCAATTCTTTGATGGTGGCAATATCCCGATTTAGAGCAATGATTTCACTATCCAGTTTTTTGAGTTGGACAGGATCATTTTCTCTTTTCTGTAGATCGATTTTTGTCCTTAACTCGCTGTCTTTTTTAGTTAGACGTTTGCCAGTAACTGCCACAAGATTATCCATAGAGCGGTTATTGATGAGTTCGTTCACATAATTCGTGCCGCTTACAGCTTCACCGATGATAGGGTTCGTCGCCAAGACAGTGGCACCTTTGTTTACGCCTATATTAAAGTCGATGATTTCTGCTATGACTGCTTTACCATTAATTTCGATACGCTTCGCAGTAATTTCATTTCTTAGATCGTCCCAAGCTTGCGCTTGAATGGCCACCATTTCCTTTTCATCACCGCTGGCAGAGAAGCCAAATAATTTATGTAGCTGATGTCGCAAATCATCCGGTGTTAGTAGTCCTACCGAGGTAAACAATACTTCTTCACCCTCGGCAATTTGCTTCAAAAATTCGGGATCGCGGGTCATTTCTAGTATGAATACTTCACGCGCTCGATTGAGTGCTCCTTGTCGTTGCAGGAGTTGACCCAATACAGGGTTGGCTTTAACCAGACCTGCAAGTGCGGTTTGAAGTGCTGGATCAGTCATCAATTGCTGAATTCTTTTTTCCATTGCTGCCGAATCGCGCTGGCCATTTTCTGTGGCTAGCAATATATTTGATAGCTCATTGATGAACTCTTCACGTAATGGGTCTTTATTTTTTATTAGCGTAGTGACAGTGGTATCTGCATTTGTTTGGTCAGCTCCTCCGGCAGTAACCGTCGTGTTTTCAACCTCGGCCTTCCCGAATAGTGCGTGAATAGTCTTACCTAACTCTTCATCAGGTATCGCTTTAATACCTGCTTCATCAAGCCCATAGGGAGCTAAGGTCCCATGTCGGGTTGCTCCAAAAACTTCTTCGTCATTAACGGTGCATGATGTAGTGGCAGCAGTAGTGACGTGATTAACTTCAGTGCTGCAGTGAGAGTTAAAGCCGCCTTTGACCGTCTTACCTTCTTTATTCGTGTGTTGATAGTCCTTTGCGCTATCAGCATTGATGGGAGAATCCGTAGACGTAATTTGAATGTGACTAGAGTTCGTGATGATTTGTCCAGCGGGCAGCGTTGTTGTTGTAACGAGTGCGCCCGCTTGTGATTGATGCGCTTTATCTTCGACGGGTACAGTAAATTTGCAGTTGATAGGCTCCCATTCGGATGAATTTAGCTCTCGACTAATACTAGCTTTTAATTGTTTTGAGGCGTCTTTAATGCCCGCTTTTTCAAGCAAGCTTTGCATCAGCATACGTTCGGTGAAATGCTCTGTTGCCAAACTACTTGCGTCGGGGTTATTGAGGTCTGTTATTTGGTTCGCCATATGTCTAAGCATGCTTTCTTGCTTGTTGGCTGAGCTGAAATTAAATAATTTTTCTATTCCTTTAATTTCTTTTTTCCCGAGTAATTGAGCACTGGTGAATTTCTTTTCACGCTCAGTATTTGGAAAATATTTTAAAGATTTGTAGCGATCTTCTAATGTGTTTATCAATTTTTTTATTTCATTAGTTTGAGGTGTTTGAGATTTGAGTACATCGATCGCTGCTTGAATTTCAATTTTTTTGGCGTTACAGATTTTTTCTTTAGTGTCGGGTGATTGATAATCTTTTATTACCATGATTTGAATGTCTAACTGTTTTTGGACGTTTTCCATGTGAGCTAAGATGAGCTTGCTTTCAGCTGTGATAGATTTTTTGTAACCTAACTCATCTAATGCTACTTGGTTTTGATCAATGTGATTTTTTAATGCGATTATTTTTGCATCAAGTTCCTTTTTTAAGTTACTTAGATTTGTTATGGCGACTGAATTCATATCAATAAAGTTTAAGGTGCTTTTTAGCTGAGTCTCTGCTTTGCAAGAGTATAGCCATGCACCGTTCGTTAAGGTAATAAGTATCTTTGGGGCGTCCTGCTTTTCAGACACTAATGGTTCACCAGCGGATCTAACATTCATTTCAAATGTTTTAACTCGTAAGGATGTCACTGCGAAATTGTTGTTTGATGCTAGATTTTGTTTTTCCGTGGCCGTTGTTTTTGCTAGCTGGTCTATACCTTTAGCTAATTGAATAAAAATTTCTCTTAAATCATTTATAAGTTCATGATATGTAGACTTTCCTTGAGATGCAATTGTATGAGCAGCGTCATATGAATTGAATTGTTTTACATGTAAATTTAACGCAAAGCTCAATTCTTTTAATTGTTTTGAGTTTCGATTGTTGGCAAAACCATCGCTTTCTGAATCGCCGCTGATTTCATTCAGTACATCGCGTAATACAGCGAGTGCGGGGTGCAATGAAGCGCGCTCATCATCGCTCAGCTTTACTCTTACTTTTTCAAAACCGAGAATGACTTTTTTACTATTTTCGATTGCAGTAGTTAATGGGCTTTTATCTACGTGTACTTTTTGTAAGGGAGTTGTAGGTGTAGATATGGGAGTTTCAAAGGGTTTAACTGGACTTTGTGAGACCCGCATGGTTAGACTCCCGGCAGCTTTATAAGTAATACCAAAAAGACTACCCCGCGCTAGTCGCCTGTACTCAGGGACTAGTGCATCGAGTTATGAAATACAACAGATGCGTGGAGGGAACGACGTAAGAAAGCGCTCAGGCGGGCTCGGCAAATTCCACCAGTAGTTGGACTCGCGAGCGACCGTTGTACTCGTTGACATCCAACCGGTAAGCCGCCCGTATTTGGTCGGGCAGGGTGTCGGCATGATTGAACCAGATGGCCTCGAATTCACGCCCATTTTTTTCTAGCTGTAATTTCAGATGGCGATCTTTGAGTAGTCGTTGATTGAGCACGCGGAATTCATCACAAAACACGGGCGGCGGAAAGCCTTGGCCCCAGACTTGATCGTCCAACAGCCGTATGAACTCCAAGCTGCAGTAATCATTTTCCAGCGAGCCATCGGTTTCCAGCACGTGCTCAAGCTCGGCAGCGGTGAGCCATTCTTTGCCCACGGTTTCGAACGCACTAGCGAAGGCATCGAAGTCGGATTCACGCAAACTTAAGCCTGCGGCCATCGCGTGCCCGCCAAACTTGTCAATCAAGTCAGGTGCTCGCTTTGAAACCAAATCCAATGCATCGCGCAGATGAAAACCGGGGATGGAGCGTCCTGATCCTTTAATCAATCCATTGCCGGCAGGAGCGAAGGTAATGGTTGGTCGGTAAAATTTTTCTTTAAGTCGCGAGGCGACGATGCCTATCACCCCTAGATGCCAGTCGGGGTTGAACAGAGTTAGAGTGGCATTCTGTGTGGGTTGAATATCTTCGAGTGAGGCGAGTGCAGCTTCTTGCATATCGGTTTCAATTTCGCGGCGCTGTCGGTTAATGGTGTCGAGTTCGCGCGCGATGTTCCAGGCGCGGGTGGCGTCGTCGGTTAAGAGACACTCAATACCTAACGACATATCGGACAGTCTTCCAGCGGCATTTAATCGCGGCCCAAGCGTAAAACCTAAATCAAACGGTGTGGCTTTACGCATCTCGCGCGATGCCACCGAGAATAGTGCAGCGATACCCGTATGCGCGCGCCCCGAACGTATGCGCTTGATACCTTGGGCCACAAGTATTCGATTATTCGCATCGAGCTTAACCACATCAGCGACGGTGCCAAGCGCAACTAAATCTAGCAAGCTATCAAGTCGAGGTTGTGTGGTTTCATCAAAATGGCCGCGCTTACGTAGTTCGGCGCGCAAGGCCAGCAAGGTATAAAACATAACGCCTACGCCAGCTAAATTTTTACTGGGAAAGCCGCAGCCTGGTTGGTTGGGGTTGACGATCACAGCAGCATTCGGCAGCGTTTGTGCCGGCAGGTGGTGATCGGTGACCAGCACTTCTATTCCGCGACGACTCGCTTCCTCCACGCCGGCATGACTAGCGATGCCGTTATCGACGGTGATGATGATGTCGGGAGATTTCTCACGGGCTGTTAGTTCAACGATTTCGGGGGTGAGCCCATAACCGTACTCAAAACGATTCGGGACGATGTAATCAACGCGCGCACCCATGGCACGCAAACCCCGCAGCGCAACAGCGCAAGCGGTAGCGCCATCGCAATCGTAGTCGGCCACCACGGTGAGATTTTTTTTAGCTTCGATGGCATCCGCTAAAAAAATCGCAGCTTGGTCCACATGAGCGAGCTGGTTCGGCGGTATTAGCCCACTGATCTCGCTAGCCCATTGATCGGGTGAGTTGAGTCCCCGCGCTACCATTAGGCGTGCCATGACCGGATGCAGCCCGTGCTGCGCCAGTCGTTCTGATTCGCGCACTGAATACGCTCGTACAGTCAGGCGGGTCATGCGGCAAGGCGAGTCAATGAGGGCTTGGCCCAGAATTTTCGGAATGAGTTACGTGCTATTGACCACTGCACTAAGCGCGTGCTGTCAGACAAAATCACATTCACAACCGCTAACTGGCCGCTATCGAGTGCCGCCAAAGCGGGGGCGAGGTATTCCTGATCGAGTGCGCTCAAGTTGTGTAACCAGCTTGACCAATCGTCGGCTAAGGCAGCTGAGCTTAATGAATCAAGGATATACGTTGTTGGCTCGCTAGGGCTAATGTCGAACGTTTGATGCGTATTGGTTAAGTGTGATGCCAAAGTACGTAAGTTAAGTAAGCCGGTTGACGATTGGTTGGCCTGTGAGCCGCCCCAAAGCCAGAGGCCGTTTATGCGTGGATGGTTGTTTTGCTCGCGAGCTTCGTTCAAAGGATGCTGATGCCACAGCATTTGCACTTCATTTTGTAAGCGACGCCATGCGCGTGCACTGCCGCCACTCGGCGACCAGACATCAATGTTGTGTCCGCACGCAGCATCAGGGGTGCAGGTTCGAAAATCAGCCCACGCATCTGCCTGCATAAACCAGTAATCTTTACTGCCAAATAAAAGCTGCTGGTTCTGTTCTTCAAACAAAGGATGTGCGGCATCGAACAGGGTTTTCGCTTCGCTCTCGCTCAAATTGAGCTGACGGTAGTCGGTTAACACCAAATGATCCCGTGCCACGTGCAGATGAACAGGTTGTACTACAAACCAATAACCCGATTCATTTTTCAATCCCAGCGCCGCCATCAGTGCGGTTGACATCGCTGGGCTGTTATCTGAGGTATGTCCGGCCAGCCATCGCTCGTGCGGCAAGCAGGCATCCAGACCTGAAGCAGTTGTCTTACTTTTTAAGGAGGCGCGGCAAAGTAGCTTGGCCATGGCGGGTGCTTGCAGCTGGGCCAACAGATCTCGGGCGTGCTCGACGGGGGGGAGGGAAAACGGGATAACAATATTCAGCGCACGCATGATGGACGCATTGTAGGCGATTTTGTTTTGTCGTTTGACTATGGCACACTGCCGTCTTTACCGGTGTTGCCTTGGTTTTCCCCCATTCTTTCAGGAGATGTGTTTGGCCTGGTTTCAAAATCCACCGTTCGAATGGACGCTAGGCTGGCGCTACACCCGCGCCGGCAAGCGCAGCGGCCGCAATATCTTTATCTCCTTTATTTCGCTGATTTCCATGAGCGGTATCGCGCTGGGTGTAGCCGCCTTGATTGTGGTGCTGTCGGTGATGAATGGTTTTCAGAAAGAAGTTCGTGACCGCATGCTGTCGGTACTCGCGCATGTGGAAGTATTCGATGCTTCCGGAAGCTTGCCCGATTGGCGCGCCACATCACAGGAAGTTTTAAAGAACCCTCAAGTGCGCGGTGCTGCGCCTTATGTTGAAGCACAAGCGATGGTGATGCGCGACGATGTCGTGCGCGGCATCATGGTGCGCGGTATTTTGCCGGATCAAGAACCCAAGGTGTCTGCCGTTGCTTCGCAAATTGTGGCGGGGGCACTGACGAATTTACAGCCCGGTGAATTTTCTATTGTGGTGGGTAGTGAGTTAGCGCGTAGTCTTCGTTTGAAACTGGGCGACAAGTTAACGCTGATTGCGCCTCAAGGTCTGGTGACTCCGGCGGGTGTGCTGCCGCGTTTAAAACAATTCACCCTCGCTGGCGTCTTTGAAGCAGGGCATTTTGAATACGACGCATCGCTAGCGTTCATACACATGGAGGACGCAGAAAAATTATTTCGCTTAAGTGGCCCCACGGGTCTGCGCTTGCGGGTGGACGATATGCAGCGTGCGCCAGAAGTAGCGGCTGATCTATCCGCTACGCTCAAAGGTAATTTTTATATACGCGATTGGTCACAACAAAATCGCAATTGGTTTGCCGCGGTTCAAACTGAGAAACGAATGATGTTCATCATTCTCACCTTAATCATTGCCGTGGCTGCGTTTAATTTGGTATCCACGCTGGTGATGACGGTGACTGACAAACAGGCAGACATTGCCATCTTGCGCACTTTGGGTGCTTCGCCGGCATCGATCATGAAAATTTTTGTCATTCAAGGCGCGTTGGTCGGTTTGCTTGGCACAGCCATTGGTGTGTCTTTGGGTGTATTGGTGGCGTTGAATGTGGATGTAATCGTACCGTTCATCGAAGCGGTATTTCATGTGCAGTTTTTACCGCGCGATATTTATCTGATTAGTGCTTTGCCATCGGATTTGCGTTGGCCTGATGTGTGGCAAATCAGTGGGCTGTCGGTGGTACTGGCGTTCTTAGCTACCTTATATCCGAGTTGGAGTGCAGCGCGTGTGCGTCCTGCCGATGCTCTTCGTTATGAATAGGCGCAGCGCATGAGTGCCAACAATCAAATCATTTTGTCGTGTACCGGTTTAGGTAAGCGTTTCACGCAAGGCCAAGACAGCTTAACCGTACTGGAAAATATTAATTTCACCGTTTCTAAAGGTGAGCGGGTAGCGATTGTCGGTGTATCGGGTTCAGGTAAATCCACGCTGCTGCATCTGTTGGGTGGGTTGGATACGCCGACCTCAGGTAGTGTTACTTTGCAGGGGCAGGAACTGAATTCTTTATCTGAATCTGTGCGTGGCGATTTGCGCAATCGCTCGTTGGGATTTGTGTATCAGTTCCATCATCTGCTTCCAGAATTTTCTGCGCTTGATAATGTGGCGATGCCGCTTTTGATTCGTCGTATGCCACGTGCAGAAGCTCATCGTCGTGCCAGTGATTTGCTGGCTAGAGTCGGTTTATCTCAGCGTTTAACGCATTTGCCGGGCGAGCTTTCAGGTGGCGAGCGGCAGCGAGTAGCTTTAGCTAGAGCCTTAGTCACCGAGCCCGCTTGCGTATTAGCTGATGAACCGACCGGTAATCTTGATTTGAACACGGCTCAAACGGTGTTCGCGTTAATGCTCGAGCTATCGCAAACCTTGGGTACAGCGTTTGTGATCGTCACACATGATCAAGCGCTGGCGCAGCGCTGCGACCGCGTGCTTCAGCTGGCGCCGGATGGTTTACTTCCTCTGGCTTCTTAATCGCGAGACGATGTGCGATGCTGATTGACAGTCATTGCCATCTCGATGCGCATGAATTTGGCGACAACGCAGCGGCAATTGCTACGCAAGCGGCCGAGTTAGGTGTGTCGTGGATTGTTATTCCCGCAGTTGAAGTCGCCAACTTTGATGTAGTTACCCAGTTATCTCACGCCATCCCCGGCTGCGTGTATGCGCTGGGCATTCACCCTATCTACGTTCCGCAAGCTAAAGAGAGTGATCTTGTGTTGTTGCGCGAGCGCTTAGTAGCATCGCTATCGGACAACAAATTGGTAGCCGTCGGTGAAATTGGTTTAGATTTTTTTGTGCCCGGATTAGGCGAGGGTGAGCTGAGGGAGAAGCAAGAGTTTTTCTACTCTGAGCAATTGAAGATGGCGCGCGATTTTAATCTGCCGGTTATTTTGCATGTGCGCCGCTCGCAAGATACTTTACTGAAGTATTTGCGACGTATACGCGTCGTCGGTGGTTTAGCTCATGCATTCAATGGCAGCGATCAGCAAGCTCATGCATTTATTGATTTAGGCTTTGTGCTCGGCTTTGGTGGTGCGATGACGTTTACTCGGGCTTTGCAAATCCGCCGTTTAGCCAGCTCACTCCCAGACACAGCATTGGCTCTAGAAACGGATGCGCCGGATATTTCACCCGCTTGGCTCCATCCCGCATCAAATAACCCGCAACAACTTCCTCGTATTGCAGCGGTACTGGCCGAGCTGCGTGGCCAGACCATGGCAGAGATTGAGCGACAAACGACTGAAAATGTCGCTCGTGTTTTGCCGCGCCTTGGCAGCCTCATGATGGCCTGATTGCGCGCGCTATCGTTGGGGCTGTTGATCGGCGTGCTGTGGCTGCAATCCCGATCTGAGCTTCCTTCTGTTTTTGTTTCGATAATCTTGTTGTTGACTTCGCTTAGCGGGTTGATAGCAACGACTGTTCCTTCTCGCATCCCTTGGCGCGATCGTTCCAACTATAAAGTCATTACTTTGATGATCGCCGGCGGCTGCCTCGGTGTGGGTTGGTCTTCGTGGTTAGCGCACGAACGATTGAGTGAGAGTTTGTCTGCTGATGTTGAGGGGCGTGATATTCGCCTAATAGGCAGCGTTGAAGGTTTGCCAGATCTAGGTGCGACCGGTGAGCGATTTCGTTTTCGCGTTGAAGAAGCGAGCTTAATGACAGATGAAAAAATTTCGGTACCAAGCCATGTGTCCTTGGGTTGGTATAGCGATCGTTCGAGCGATCCGCCGGAGTTGAAGTCAGGTCAACGCTGGCAACTCACGGTGCGCTTGAAGCGTCCGCATGGTTTATCCAATCCCGGCGTGTTTGATGCAGAAGCGTGGCTGCTAAATGAAGGTGTGCGTGCTACCGGTTCTGTGCAAGCCCAGGGACATCGATTATTGGATGAACAAATCGCTCACCCAAAAATTTGGATTGATCGTGCACGTGCAGCCTTACGAGAAAAAATTCTGACCGCTTTACCGAATCAACCGTATGTCGGGGTCATCATTGCCTTAGTAATTGGCGATCAGCGTGCGGT
>CANGJE010000072.1 GCA_947454305.1 Oxalobacteraceae bacterium | reverse complement strand
CTCGTGCCTTCATGCCTGGCTTGGTAGGAAGCGGCGGAATAAAACCACCCAGACTTAAGATGTCGCCTTTTTTCAGGGTGATGCCATCTTTTTTCAACGCTTGTGCCAGCCACATCGCCGCATTGATCGGGTTATCCATCAATACACTGCCCTTGACGCGTCCGAGTTCTTTGCCCTCAGTATCATCCGTCATCACCACCGTCATGTTGGCCAGTGCATCCACAAAGGCTTGCGTTTTTTTGACGGGAATTTCCATCCCAATCACACCACCACGAAACGCTACATTAGTTGCAATCATGGCGTTGCCACTGAACTGACCTTCCAACATCAAGTCTGGCAACTCAATAAAAGGGATGATGGATTCTAAATAACCTAAAGCTTCTAAGGGTGTCTTGGCATCAGCAAGACGAGGATCTTTTACTTCCACTAAAAAATCAGCTTCCACGAGTGGACGTACGCCGAAATTCGCAGGCAGTACGGCAATCGTATCAATCATATTACGTTGATACATGTAACCCCACTTCGGGCCATCGACACCAAAGCGCTGCTGCAACGCGGGATTGGTAAACGCGGCTTTATAACCCACCAAAGCGCCCAAAGGTATAGTCAGTTTTTTACCCAACTTGCGCTTAGCGCACTCTGCATCGGCCAAACTGATGTCATTACCAAAACCCTTACTTAGCTTTAGCTTGCTGTATTCAACAACGTAGGCATCTACCGCCGCATCATCGGGACACGCAGCCGCAGCCGATAAAGACAGGCTAGCTGTTATACATGCCAGCATGAATGGCTTAATTTGAAATCGACTACCGAATAAGCTTAATGAATTAAATGACATGCCATCTCCTGAATTAGGCTCTCCCTATAGCGGGAGATGTTTCTATGATTGTGGCGCGAGAATACCATGAGATAAATCGTAGCTGCACCGCACCTTCAGCTAAAAATTGCTAGCTTTTTAAGGCTCACAAAGGCAATAAGCGTGGCAGAAAACCTTCATATGACTCCCTGGCCAACCGCACGAATTCATACTCTAGTAGTATGCCGTCTGGTCGTACCCCTACTGGCAATCAGTCTCGGAGTATCACCAGTTAAAACGTGTGCCGGTAATCTACAGAAAATTTTATTCACTGCCTGACCATCCCCTAGGGTGAACTGTCGATCATGAACAATTATTTAAAAATCGCTATCTTGTTTGTCGCCGCAGCTGCAGTCAATGCTGCCGCACCCTTCGTTCTAACGCACATAGGACAATTTGAAGGAACCGAAACCACGATAGCGCTCGCACTCTGGTGCTTAGGATTGTTTCTTGTCTTTGGCTGGTCATGCAGCAAATTCGCGCAAGACACCCTATTCCCTAGTTTTACACTTCAACTCCTCATTGGCATTGTGCTGCATGATGCGCTCTCACCCTTAGCCACACAACTCCCTCTTGCGGTAGTTGTCTGTACTGCACTAGCTGCCATCATTTTGAAATCTGGCGGCGATGAAATCGATAGGCGCGATTTTATGAAAATCGCTTTCCCCACCATCATGATTGCAGTGGTGGGCTACCTCATCACCTTCTTTGTGATGTTTCCGTTATTGATGATGATAGGGCTCGATGGACGCACCGCTGCTTTACTTGCGGCCATCATAGGATCGACTGATCCTGCTGCATTAATTCCTACGCTCAAACAACTAGTCTTCAAAGAAGAATATAAGCGACTCTCTGGCTTATCAGTCGCTGAAAGCGCGTTGAATGATGCAGTCGGTGCAATCTTTACGGCAGCGATTGCTTCTATGATTTTAGAAGGCATTAATGTTGATAGCTTGAGTAGTCTGTCTGCTGGCTTATTTAGCCAAGAAAATATGCTTCATCTGGGTCAGCAAATGCTATTTGGCATAGTCGCTGGGATGATAGGTTGGGCCGCAATGATTCAGTATGAAAAATACAAGCAAAAAAACTATGCGGCTGGTATCAATGAAGCGCCCTATGATTTTGCGATCGTGTTGGCGATTCCATTGGTGACCTTCGTGTTGGCACAAACGATTCACGGGAATGGATTTTTAGCTGCGTTCATTGCTGGCTTACTCGCTAATTTCAACCACAGCGCTGAGTATTTTCATGGTCAGTTGCATAACCTGGAAACCCAAATTGAAAGCCTCGCCAAACCCATTATATTTATGATGGTCGGCCCATTCGTTTCGCTGACTGATCTGGCTGACACTGCGCTGCTTGGATTGGGGGTCTCAATTATTTTTATTTTTATTGCACGCCCTGCGGCCGTTTTAATTTCTTTGTTCCCGACGAATATCAGTTTGAAAGAAAAACTTTTTCTTTGCGCGGTTCGAGAGACCGGTGTGATTCCTGTCGTACTTGCAGTGATCACCGTCGCTCAATTCCCCGATTTGAAATTGATGATGCCGCTCACTGCTTGGACCGTGATCTGGACGCTCAGTTTTCTGCCTGCCGTTACACCGTGGTGGTCTGATCGGTTGGGCTTGATAGAAAAAACAGCGAACTAAAAAACTTGTCTTCACTTTTGCAATTGCATCAAACTCAAAAATATTTTTATATTTTATAAATTTAATAACTTTAATTTCGCTCGAAATCATTCTCTACCCTTGGAGTAAATGCTCTTGGATTCAAGCGACAAACTGAATTTTGAAGGCATCCCCCCTGAATAATTATTATTTGATAATTATTTACACCCCACTACACCCCATACATGTCGCAAAATTCTGGCGCACCCCTCCAATCTGGTGCATGATTTCTACCTGGCAACTCTACTGGTAATTAAACGGGTGAGAAAACAAGGCCAAAAATAAACGATTCACATAGGGGAAAGCTAATGCAAGCAGATACAGGGGGGGCGCGGGACGCTGGAGGTGATGATCACTCGGCTCCGTATTTTGGCCTTACAGATCTGATTTTCGTCGTCGTCGCCATCGTCGTAGCCGTATTGGTTGTCCGTTTGGGATACATGACCTGGCTCGATGGCAGCAGGACAGAAGACACCAAAGCCAATGGGGAGGCTGTCGCCGCTTGGATGACGGAACAAGGACTCAAGCGTGAAAAAGGCGAAGACACAGGCATTGCCGCTTGTAATCGAGGCGATAGTACGTGGGCACAGTGTCGCGCTGCTTTAATAGCAGACGGCGCGCCACTCGCATCGCTGAAAAATGCTTTTGAAGAAAAAAATCTTGTCTTTGCTGATGCCTGCGACCGCACGCGTCTCAATACGCATGGCTCCATCATCATAGAAAAAGGAACGCCCAAACCACCTGATGGCAGCTCGCTAGCGTATGGCCCTCTTGTGGATGAAGAGCCGCTCGCCGAGCCACTAGCGATCAGAGTATCCATCTGTGGTCGAGCCTTCGCGATTAATCACATCGCCGAATTCAAATTCTAAAATAGACGAGGAAACAGACCATGGACGCGAGCCGGGACACACCGGAAAAAACGACTCACACGCTACGAGGCTTTGTCTATTCGTGGCTATTTGATCAGTCGAATCCGAATAATTTTCAAAAAAGCTTTGATAAGTACATCTCGCTACTGATCATTGCCAATCTAATTAGCATGCTGGCAGAGCACGTACCTGCCATCTATGACCCACACAAACATCTGTTTCATTTGTTTGATATGTTTTCGCTTGCCGTATTCACGGTCGAGTATTTGCTGCGCTTCTTCGTAGCACCTCAAGATCCGGAATTCGCCAAGTCGGGTATGCCCCGTCTGAAATATATTTTCAGCACGTATGCTCTGATTGATTTGGCTGCTATTTTGCCTTTCTATCTGGCGGCGTTCATCTCAATCGACCTGCGCATGCTGCGAATCTTGCGTTTGCTGCGTCTGTTGAAACTGGCGCGAACACTCGTGCCAGCAATTAAAGAGTTCCGCGAATTAAACAAAGATCGCACCTTCCGTCAGCAAGTGTATGCCCTGCTAAATCCAACGGAGTACAGTGGCAAGCTGCAAGATTTGTTAGACACTTTTATTGTTTGGTGGGTCTTCATTTCGGTGGTGGCTGTTGTATTGGAATCGGTTGAAGCGATTCATTACGTGCTCAACCTTCAATTCATTGTTTTAGATGCGATCGCTGTATTCATCTTTTCAATGGAATATATTTTCCGACTCTATTCGTGCGTCGAAAATCCCGAACTGCAAAAACGCTTTGCAGCTCGCTTTCATTACGCACGCCGGCCTATCGTTGTAATCGATTTTTTAGCGATTGTTCCGTTCTTTTTAGAGAGTCTATTGCATCAATTGTTTGATTTGCGATTCTTGCGAATCTTCCGCCTGATGCGACTGTTGAAGCTAACGCGTTACACCACATCAACCGGTACGCTAACCAAAGCCTTACAGCGTGAATGGCCGGTAATTGCCGCATCAACTTTTATCATGTTGTTGCTGGTGGTTTTGACCGCTAGCTTGGGATTTTTGTTTGAACACGAAGCTCAACCCGACAAGTTTGAAAATATTCCGCAGGCAATTTATTGGGCTGTCATAACATTGGCATCGGTGGGTTACGGCGATATCTCGCCTGTTACCCCAGCTGGTCGCCTAATGACTATCGTCATGGCGCTAGTAGGTATTGGTATCTTTGCAGTACCCGCCGCTATTCTCTCGACTGCATTTAACGATCAACTACATAAAGATCGTGAGTTAATGCATGACGAGATGCTTCGTATTATTAAGGAAGGTGAAATCACTCCTGAAAAATATGAACAACTCATGAAGCAAGCGGATGAATTGCATATCACCTCACATGAAGTTGATCTTCTCATCGAGCGTGTTCAACAAGAAAAAGCTGATTCAGAACGCGGAATACTTCCACTGCAAATGATCAAAGAACGACCAGAAATCGCTTTCGAACAAATTCGTATGGCCATTTCTAGTCTGCGTCAGATTGCAGCTACAGGTAATCGACAACAGATCCAGCAGTTGTTTGATACTCCGGGCAAAGCCACGGACGATGAACGAGCTATCTGGCGACAGATAGATCGCGGCTGATAAAAAAAGGGGGCATTCGCCCCCTTTTTCAATTCTGCTAAACCAACAGTACGAAAGCTATTAACATCGTCACTACCAGCATACCCAGGACGAGACCTGTACGGTCTTTTTTAGTATGCCGAACCTCCGTTGCCGAAGGCGGCTGTAGACTATCTAGCAAGCGCTGTTTAGCCCGTTTAGATGATTGCATTATTGAATGAAGCAGTACGAAATGCATGGCCCCTCCTTCAAGAGATAACTCTTTGAAAAGCTTCTCATGATTCTCACATTGAACCACTGCGATCGAGGGGCTTTTTTGTACTACGCAGGCACTCAAAAATAAGACAAGTCAGTCGCTGACATTTTTCTCGCACGGCATCAAGAAATAGGGAATTATTTCCCGTAGGGATTATAATTCTGCTGCTTAATAGCATTTTTCCAATTCTCTGTGCTAGCCATCCCATGAAACGCCGCCTGATGCAGATCCTAGACGGATCTTCTCCTGATATTTTTAGCAAAATCGTCGAATGGATGATTACTTTCGTCGTATTGACGAATTGTGCCGCTGTAGTTTTCGACTCCGTTCCTGAAATCCATGCCGAGTACAAAGAATTTTTCCATGAGCTGGAATTCTGGAGCGTGATGTTCTTTACAACCGAATACATCCTTCGCTCATGGTGTTATGGAGCGCGCTACTCGAAAGAAGAAGGCGGTGCATGGCGCGGACGTAAAGAATACATGTTCAGCTTTTTTGGACTTGTGGATTTCTTCGCTACTGCTCCGTTCTACGTGCACTTCATTTTCCCGTACCTCGATCTACGCGTACTGCGCGTATTGCGCCTATTGCGTATCTTGAAACTGTCAAAATACAACACGGCATTGCAAGATTTGTTTCATGCAGTGGCCTCAGAGAAAAAAGCATTTGCTTCCGCGCTATTTCTTTTGGTGATCGCGACGATTGTGTCCGCTTCGCTAATGTACTTCGCAGAAGGTCATCATCAACCCGATCATTTCGGCTCTATCCCCGTTTGCATTTACTGGTCCATCATTACCATCACCTCGGGTTACGGCAACGTTGAAAACCTGACTCTAGCCGGCGAAATCATTGCCTTGATCACTGGCTTTCTTGGTGTATGCATGGCCGCGATCATGACGGGTATTGTGGCTTCGGCCTTCTCGAATCAGATGTCGCGTAAGAAAGCCGCGTTTGGTCAGCAATTACGTGAAGCACTGGCCGATGGCATCGTGACCGAGGAAGAAGAACAAGTGCTGGAGCGCCTCAAACGTCAATATCGTTTGAGTGACGACACGGTGAAAAGCATGATGGAAGAAATTCGCATCGAAAAAGAGAAAGCCGAAGCTAATCAGATCACCGGCTGATAACTCCGTGGGGGTGCACCAACTGCGCCCCTTCCAGATCCACCCCCGTACTTTAGCGTCGACATCGACGAGCGCAATTATGAAATCTCTGCAGCGTAGTGTTTATGACTTACTTGAAGGCTCTGTTCAAAACAAGGCTTCACGTTATTGCGAAATATTTATTGCGTCCGTTGTTGTCTTAAATGTATTAGCGATCATATTAGAGTCTGTGCATGAACTGCATGAGGCCTATGAATACTATTTTCATATTTTTGATTTGGCCAGCGTCGTTGTCTTTAGTGCAGAATACGTTTTACGGGTGTGGTCATATGGTGTGAAGTATTTGGAAGATGAAGGTGATTCATGGCGCGGCCGCAAAGAATATATTTTTAGTTTTTACGGATTTATCGATTTTTTTGGAACGATGCCTTTTTACATGCAGCTATTGTTCCCCGGTCTGGATTTGCGCTTCCTGCGTTTATTCCGTCTGATGCGTATTTTTAAGCTCTCACGCTACAACAGTGCACTCTCTGATCTGGCTGAAGCCGTCAAAACTGAACGTGACTCTTTCACTTCAGCGATGTTCTTGTTGCTGATTTCCTGCCTATTGTGTTCTTCCTTGATTTACATCGCCGAAGGCCACCTGCAACCCGACGTTTTCCCTTCTATTCCAGCCACCATGAAATGGTACCTACTGACCATTATCTCTGGCTGGGGTAATGTAGATCCTCTGTCCTTGGTCGGTACCGTACTTGTAATTTTGACGCAAGTACTCGGCATTGCGCTAGCAGCGATTTTGACGGGTGTTGTTGCGACGGCCTACACCACTCAAGTTGAGCGACGCCAAGTGATGTATGAAATGGCGATACGCGAAGTATTAGCTGATGGTGTAGTGACTGAAGAAGAGCAAAATCATTTACATCAGTTACAACATCAATTCGGCATGAGCGACGAGCAAGTTGAAGCGATAGCTCGACAAGTCAGAGAAGAAAACGAACAGCAGCAAAAAAAAGTAGCCGCCCGCGCTTAAGGCTAGACCCAGCAACATAGGAACACACGGAATGGAATTTTTTCAGCAGTTAAGCTGGGTCATCATCGGTCAAATCATCCTGATTGATATTTTGCTCGGTGGGGACAACGCCATTGTGATCGCACTAGCCTGTCGCCACCTCCCTGCCGACATCCGCATGAAAGGCATCTTTTACGGCACAGTGGGTGCGATCGTAATTCGCATTCTACTGATTAGCTTTGCCGTCACATTGTTGACTCTGCCATACCTTAAGCTGATCGGTGGCGTCATGCTGCTGTGGATAGGTATCAAACTATTGACGGAAGAAGGTGATGAAGCGGATGACATCAATGGTGGCGATCGTCTAATCACGGCTATTAAGACCATCATCGTCGCTGACCTGGCTATGAGTATCGATAACGTTATCGCCGTGGCAAGTGCCGCAGAACAAGCGCAAGCCGATCACAAACTCCTACTCGTCGTATTCGGTATCTTAATTAGCATTCCAGTGGTCGTCTGGGGCAGCTCTTTGGTCCTTAAGATCATGGACAAAGTTCCGGCAGTGGTGACCGCAGGCAGCGCACTGTTGGGGTATTTGGGTGGCGAAATGATCGTGACAGATATTGCGATTCAAGAAAAAGTCACACAGCTCTTGCCCATAACGGCGTTAGATTTTCCTGCGCTGGATGTGCATCTTAGTCTGACGGGCATACTGGGGGCCATAATCGTGGTCGCTGGCGGCTGGTGGATTTCACAAAAACGCACCACGAATGAAACTGACAGCGTTGCCCACGAAACTGAAATGAAATAAGCATTCAGTTTCGTGCTAATAAAAACTACAGCACACGCTTTTTATTTTCGTACCGCAGAAAACACATAGCGATTCAGGCTGAAAAAATACTGCCCTTTATCACCTTGTTTTTTCAAGTCGTCTTGCCATTCGGTGATGTCCTCAGCTGACAATCCATTTCGTCCCGCCGCAAAACTGCCAATCACTTTCGACATACCTATACTATAGGTTTGAGTATCGTATGCCAGATTCACGAGTGGAATTACATCGACCTTTACGTCATCAAACCCTGCTAGCTCCATACGTTGCTTGAGTGTGCGCGGCAACTGTGGTTCGGGGATGTGCTGATTCCAGGTATCTATCACGCGACGCATACGCACATCATCCGAACTAGCCCAGACGCACGATTCCCAATCTGTATCCACTAGCAAGACACGGCCACCGGGTCGTATCACACGCGCTAATTCCACCAGTGCAGCATCAATCGCTTCGACATACTCATACACTTGGGTCGCTAAAGCGATATCAAAGCTGCCGTTTTCATACGGCATACTCAAAATATCGCATTGAGAAAAACTCACCTGCGGTAAATTTTCGCAACGCTTTAAGGCAATCGCGAGCATAGGTGCTGCGATGTCTACACCAATGACTTTGCCTGTAGCGCCAATCTGCTGTGCCAGCGCTTGCGTTGTTAGCCCAGGCCCGCAACCTATGTCCAACGCCTTTTCTCCCTCATGCGGCGCTAACATAGTCAACACCTTGTCGCGCTGAGTGGCAACATCGGGGGTTAGATAAACCGCTTCAATTTGACGCGAGGTTTCTTCATCAAACTGATCTTCTGCACTGGGTGCAACATGCTGATTCATTGTAATTTTTCCTCTTTGTAGTGATCCACCATCAACATCACACCGGCGGCACCGACGACAGCGCCAAACATCACATAAAACGCAGGCGCAAGTGGTGTACCTGTCACGCGAATTAACCAGGTAACAATCAGCTGTGCAAAACCACCAAATAACATCACCGCAAAATTGTAGGCTAACGCGAGGCCAGTCGATCGGGTGTGCACTGGAAACTGCTCTGCCAATGCCGTGGATATCGGACCAAAGCCAATCGCCACCGTTGTACACAATACGATTTGCATAATAGCGAGACGCAACACGGTTGGGTCAGCCTGCAACCACGCGAATAAGGGATAAGGCAAAACAAAATAACAAAGCATCGCGACGAAGAGAACTGGCTTACGTCCGATACGATCACTCAGCACGCCAAAAAATGGTATTGCAATGGTGAGGCAAAATAGTCCCGCTACTTGCGCAGCAAACGCATCCGCCAATGGAATTTTTAATTGGGTTTTAGCATAGGTCGGCATATAAATCAGCACCACGTAATACATGATGGTGCCAGCCACTACCAAACTAAAACAAGCCAGGATGCTGCGCTTATGCTCGCGCCACAGACGCACCAAACCGACCCGCTCTATCTCAGCTTGGCTTGCTTCGATAAAGGCTTCAGTCTCGTCGAGATAACGCCGGATGTACAAACCCACGGGGCCAATTAACAAACCAAATAAGAACGGCAAGCGCCAACCCCAACTATCCATTTCTTCAGGCGTTAAGCTTTGCGTAATCAACATACCGATCGCGGCACCTGCAAGTGCTGCCATGCTTTGACCCACCATCTGCAAGGAACCAAAAAATCCACGCCGGCCGGCCGGTGCGCTTTCTACAAGAAATGCTGTCGCACTAGCGAACTCACCTCCGGTGGCCATGCCTTGCAACAATCGCGCTAACAAAATAATGACGGGTGCAGCGACACCAATAGCAGCGTAGGTCGGAGCAAAGGCAATCATGGCAATTGAAACCGTCATCAAAAATATGATGAGTTGTAGTGCTGCTTTACGCCCTTTTCTATCGGCATACATACCAATCAGCACACCGCCTATCGGGCGCATGAAAAAGCCAACGCCGAACGTTACCATCGTCAATAACAACGAGGCATATTCGCTGTCAGCTGGAAAAAATAAACGTGAAATGATGACGGTTAAAAAACCGTAGACTACAAAGTCATACCACTCGAGTGCATTACCAATAACGGCTGCAACGATCTGGCGCAAAGCGACGGGTTTAGTTTGCATAAGCAGTCTTAAAAACGAATCGGAAGGAAAAGTGGAAAGCCATCTTAATCCCAACATGGTAACCGAGGCTGGCGTTGGCGTGGAGTTGACGCGACCTTGGTGCGAATTTAGCGCTAAGTTGGCGCGTTATCCGTAGAATCCGCTACACTGCGCACCTTCACCTATTGCTCATTCCGGGAGTGTCACATGCCTTTATTGATTCTGGGACTCATACTCTTTATCGCCGCTCACTCAACCCGTATTTTTACTGATGACTGGCGCTCTCACATGCTGGAGCGCCTGGGTGAAAAACCTTGGAAAGGGTTGATTACGGTGGTGTCGATTGCCGGTTTTGTACTGATGATCATAGGCTACGGAGAAGCGCGACTAGTGCCTATCCCTCTGTGGGAGCCACCGATCTTTACCCGCCACATCTCGATAATATTGAATTTATTGGCCTTCCTGTTATTAACCGCAGCGTATGTGCCACGCAATATCATCAAAGCAAAAATTGGCCACCCTATGATTGCGGGCGTGAAAATCTGGGCCCTCGCGCATTTGTTAGCCAATGGTAATTTAGCTGATGTGGTTCTATTCGGAAGCTTATTAGTTTGGGCGGTACTGGATTTTCGTGCTTCGCGCCAACGCGATCGAATCAACGAGGTTGTCTACCCAACTGCAACCGTGATCGGCACCATGGCCACGCTCGCTATTGGCGCTATCGCTTGGTATGTTTTCTTACAGTGGCTGCACGTGCGCTGGATAGGCGTTAGTCCACTAGGCGCAGTTGCCGGGTAATGCGTTTGATAGTCAGCGGTTTAGTACATCAAGAACACAATAGTCGTATCGATTCGGGCACGGGCAGTGCTCGAATCCCTCCCCCCTCTTTGTCGGCAGCAAATATTCTGACCTCGTTACAGGTCATGATCTCTACATCGTCACGCAGGAATCGGTAGTTCTGCACAAAACTTTTATTACGCCATTCAGTAATCGACGTATGAATCGCCAGTACATCTCCATAGCTGGCCGTTCGAATAAAGCTAGCTTGTGTATCGACCAAAGGGGTGCCAATCAAGCCCATAGTTTTGGCAGTCTCATGCCAAGGCGGCACTCCACATTGAATAAAAAAATGGCGTGATGCGGCATCGATCCAGCGAAAAAAATTGGGGAACCAAACAATACGTGCGGGATCACAATCACCAAATTCTACGTGCACGGTATACACCACGGTCTTACTCATACTATCCCTCGTTAAGTATTTCGGCTGCGTGGCATCCAACGTATGGGCTGAGCTTTGATAGGTCGTGCTGGCGCACCGAGTTCTTTTAATACACGATCTAATTGTGTCCCCGCCT
>CANGJE010000071.1 GCA_947454305.1 Oxalobacteraceae bacterium | reverse complement strand
TTAGTAACAGTGACAGATGGCGTGGCAACGGAAATACGCGGCGATCCAAACCATACAAATACTGGTGGTACTTTGTGTACCAAAGTGTCGCGTTACCTTGAGCGTACCTATCATGAGGATAGGTTGTTACATCCGCTAAAGCGCATAGGTAAAAAGGGAGAAGGCCGCTTTGAACAAATCAGTTGGGAAGAGGCGTTAACAACCATAACAAATCGCCTAAAAGAAATCGCGGTACAAGATTCGCGAGCCATACTGCCCTATAGCTATGCAGGGACTATGGGTGTGGTGCAAGGCGAATCCATGGCGATGAGATTTTTTAATAAGCTAGGTGCTTCAAAACTAGATAGAACGATTTGCTCTTCAGCGGGAGGTGTGGGCATTAAATATACCTTGGGCGCAAAGATGGGCATGGATACCGAGCAGTATGAAAACTCGAAAGTAATAATTATTTGGGGTGGTAATTCCGTCGGTTCAAATTTGCATTTCTGGACTCGCGCTCAAGAGGCAAAGCGCAAAGGTGCAATTCTTGTAGCGATAGATCCGTACCGTTCTCTTACGGCTGAAAAATGCCAGCACCATATTCCAGTGCTACCGGGTACCGATGCCGCACTTGCGTTAGGAATGATGCACGTACTGATACGAGATGATTTGTTAGATCATGACTACTTAGAAAAATATACATTCGGATTCGAGCAACTAAAAAGTAGGGTGGCCGATTGGGCGCCAGAGAAAGTCGCAAAAGTCTGCGGCATTACAGTTGAGCAGATTGAAATGCTTGCCAAGCTTTATGGCGACACTGCCAAGAAAGGTGAGCCTGTAGCAATACGTGTTAACTACGGGGTACAGCGTGCACATGGTGGTGGTATGGCTGTTCGTAATATCGCCTGTTTGCCTGCATTAGTCGGAGCGTGGCGTCATCCAGCGGGAGGCATATTGCTGTCCTCTGGGGATACCTACCCCAAAAATGAGCACAAGCTCGCGCGTCCAGATCTACAAAAGGTAGATTCTTCTAAGCCTTTACGTACGATCAACATGAGTACCATCGGGGATGATTTATTAAAAAAATCCTCAACCGACTTTGGGCCGGCCATTAAGGCCGTTATCGTCTATAACTCAAACCCCGTTGCGGTTGCACCAGAATCGGCAAAAGTCGCAGAAGGATTTGCGCGCGATGATTTGTTTACCGTAGTGCTTGAGCACTTTAAGACAGACACCGTCGATTACGCAGATATCGTATTGCCAGCAACCACTCAGTTGGAACATACCGATATCCATGCCACCTATGGGCATCTCTACATCATGGCGAATAATCCAGCGATAGCTCCGTTGGGTGAAGCTAAACCTAATAGTGAAATCTTTCGCTTGTTAGCTAAGAAAATGGAATTTGATGATCCATGTTTCAGCGATAGTGATGATGACATTGCATCACAAGCCTTTGATGCCAACCATGTACATGCAATACATTTCGATTGGACAAAACTAAAAAATGATGGGTGGCTGCGTCTTAACGTACCGGACGCTCCGTTTGCACAAGGTGGATTTAGAACGCCTTCCGGGAAGTGCGAGTTTTATAGTGAGCGAATGAAGGCGGATGGTTTAGATCCACTGCCAACCTACATACCTCCTTACGAGTCAGTGGCCAGTTCTCCTGAGTTGGCTAAAAGATTTCCGCTGGCGATGATATCTCCTCCTCAAAGAAATTTTCTCAACACCACCTTCGTTAATGTGAAAAGTTTGCGCAATACCGAAGGTGAACCACATCTTGAAATGAATCCCAATGATGCTAGCTCGAGAAATATCATGAATGGTGATGTGGTCAGGATTTTTAATGATCGTGGTTCTATGCAAGCGAAGGTTCGTGTGACCGATCATGCTAGACCGGGCTTAGTCGTGGCTTTATCTATTTGGTGGAAAAAACTCGCATCCGATGGGAAAAATGCTAATGAACTTACCAGTCAGCGGCTGACGGACATGGGAAGAGCCCCTACTTTTTATGATGTATTAGTCGAGGTAGAAAAAGTTTGATCACTAGTGCACTCATCAAACTCAGCTAACGTGAGTATTCGTGGCTTAAGATATTTACTGCGAGCTTTGCTCGTATGTTCGCTGGCCCTGCTCAGCGGTTGCGCTTCGCTTGGCTACTATGCCCAAGCTGCCCAGGGCCAGTTCTCAGTTTTGTATAAGGCTAAGCCGATTAACGAGTGGTTGTCAGATTCTCTGGTGAATGAGAGTCTCAAAACTAAATTGAGGCGAGTGCAGGAAATACGTGAATTTGCCGTGCGTGAGCTTGGTCTTCCAGATAACGCAAGTTACAAAAAATACGCTGATCTAAAACGACCGTTTGTCGTTTGGAATGTGGTCGCCACTCCTGAATTTTCACTCGTGCCTGAGCAGTGGTGTTTTCCAGTTGCAGGTTGTGTTGACTATCGCGGTTACTACGACAAAGAAGCGGCGTTGAGTTTCGCGCAAGACTTACGAAAAAAAGGTTTGGATGTTCGCGTAACTGGAGTTCCTGCTTATTCCACTTTAGGTTGGTTCAATGATCCCGTTCTCTCCACCTTCATTCATTATCCAGAGCCCGAAGTGGCGCGTCTTATTTTTCACGAGCTAGCGCATCAAGTAGCCTATGCCACAGGTGATTCTCCTTTCAACGAATCGTTTGCGACTGCCGTAGAAGAGGTAGGCCTTTCGCGTTGGCTCGATGCGCGTGGTGACGATACCATGCGTGATAGCTATCGCATATATAGAGGTAGGCGCGATGAATTTTTGGCGCTCTTGAATAAATATAGATTGAAGCTTGAGGCTAACTACCAGCAACCTATTAGCGATGATGAAAAGCGTCAGCGTAAGTCAGAACTCATGCAGTCAATCCAGATTGGTTATTCAGTACTCAAGCAAACGTGGGGCGGTTATTCAGGTTATGACCGATGGTTCAATGAGCCGGTTTCAAATGCTCATTTCGCGTTGATTGCGACCTACAATGATTTGGTTCCCGAGTTTAAAGCCTTGCTGGCAGAGCAAAAAACGTTACCTGCTTTCTATGCAGTCGTAAAAGCGTTGGCGGATAGAGATTCATACACACGCCATCAGATGTTGGAGCGCTACAAACGCGTAGTGCATCAGCCAGCCGTAAAAAACGAGTCAAATTACGCTGCTGCATCGCAATAAGAACACAATTTATTCCATTTGAGCTAGCATCAAGGCATATAAAAAAATGGCTTGCCTATTCGGTGACGGGCTACAGGAACCCGCTGGATATAAAGCCCTACAGACTAGGGGACTCAATGGACAAATTTTGGATCAAATCCTATCCCGCTGGTGTTCCAGCTGAGATTGATTTCACACGCTATCGGTCCCTAGTCCATTTAATGGACGAAGCATTCGGTAAGTTTGCGCAGCGAAACGCCTACGTATGTATGGACAAATTTCTAACCTATGCTGAGTTAGATGTTATGTCGAAAAAACTGGGTGCCTGGCTTCAAGCCCAAGGACTAGCTCCCGGTGCGAGAGTGGCGTTAATGATGCCGAATGTTTTGCAATATCCGATAGCGATCGCCGCCGTACTGCGAGCGGGCTATACCGTGGTGAATGTGAACCCGTTGTATACGCCGCGTGAGCTTGAACATCAACTACGAGATTCAGGTGCAGAAGCCATCGTGATTCTCGAAAATTTCGCGCATACGCTAGAAAAAGTCATTGCCAATACGCCGATAAAAATTGCGATCATAGCCAGCATGGGAGATCTGCTCGGGGGTTTGAAAGGCAGCTTAGTTAATTTCGTGGTTCGTAATATTAAAAAAATGGTGCCGGCCTATTCGCTGCCAAACGCGATACGTTTCAACAGCGTACTGACAGAAGCGGCCAGTATGAATTTACGGCCTATTGAGTTGGGTCATGACGATATCGCATTTCTTCAATATACCGGTGGCACGACCGGCTTATCAAAAGGTGCGATGCTTAGTCATCGCAACGTTATCGCTAACCTCATGCAGAACGAAGCGTGGCTACAGCCAGCTCTCGACAAAGAACCTAAGCTTGAATCATTAACCTTTGTGTGTGCATTGCCGCTGTATCACATTTTTGCACTCACTATATGCTGCTTGATGGGTACTCGAATTGGTGGCTTGAATATTTTGGTTCCTAATCCGCGCGATATCCCTGGCCTTGTCAAAACGCTTTCTAAGTATCGATTCAATATGTTCCCGGCAGTGAACACGCTTTATAACGGTTTGCTGAATAATCCTGATTTCGCCAAGATTGATTTTTCTATGCTCAAACTGTGCAATGGTGGAGGCATGGCCGTTCAAAAAGCGGTTAATGATCGCTGGCGAGCAGTCACGGGTAAGAGCATTGTGGAAGGGTATGGTTTATCGGAAACCGCTCCCGTGGCGACAGCGAATGCAGCAGATTCTGTTGAGTTCACCGGTACGATAGGCCTACCCATACCTTCTACTGAAATTGCTATTCTTGATGATGATGCGCGACCAGTACCTTTGGGTCAGCCCGGTGAAATTGCTATTCGTGGTCCGCAGGTGATGGTGGGTTATTGGCAGCGTCCGGAAGAAACAAAGCAAGTCATGACAGCGGATGGATTTTTTAAATCAGGTGATATCGGCTTCATGGATGAAAAAGGATACGTAACCATAGTCGATAGAAAAAAAGACATGGTCTTAGTATCGGGATTCAATGTTTATCCGAATGAAGTCGAAGGCGTGGTTGCCATGCATCCCGGAGTGTTGGAATGCGCCGTCGTTGGTGTGCCTGATGCGAATACTGGCGAAGCAGTTAAACTTTTTGTTGTAAGGCGTGATCCTGAGCTTTCGAAAGAGGCGCTGCTTGCTTACTGTCACGATGAGTTGACCGCTTACAAGCGGCCCAAGATTATTGAATTTCGTGATCAACTACCCAAGACCAATGTGGGCAAAATTCTCAGGCGAGAATTGCGTGACTCAAAGGCCTAGGTTATAAGTCTGTGATTTTGCAGTTGAGAATATTAGGCGTGATGACTTGTGACGCACGCCTTTGATTTAAGTCAGTGGCGGCAAAGCTCTAGGTCGACGATTTTCGTCAGTCGCTACATAGGTAAGCGTCGCTTCAGTGACTTTTACTACGTCGGATTCCAATCGATGCCGTTCTGCATAAACTTCAACGTTCACCGTAATTGATGTTGTGCCTGTTTTTGTGATCTTTGCATAAAAAGAGAGTAAATCACCTACAAACACAGGCTGTTTGAAAACGAATGAATTCACAGCTACCGTTCCTACGCGACCATTAGCGCGCCTAACAGCGGGCACGGCGGCGGCCAAGTCAACCTGTGACATGATCCATCCGCCAAATACATCACCGTGAATATTTGCATCGGACGGCATGGGCATAACCCGTAATGTAGGCATGCCCTCAGGCAGGCGAGTTATTTCAGCGTTGTTCATTGAATCTCCCTTCGTCGCATAGATAGGCTAGTGATTTAAACGATAAAATACCAGAGCTGCAGCAAAATGTAAGAATTCCGTCGTTCATCCTTTCTGGTCCTCCCTGCCATGCGCCATCACTCAAGTAGCCCCATAGTCGCTCCCGCCAATCAGGCGACGCGCGATGATTGGACCACATTAAAAACGCTACTTCCCTATCTGTTGGAATGGAAATGGCGCGTCTTGTTTGCGCTTCTCAGTTTGGTGGCCGCCAAGATGGCCAACGTCGGAGTGCCATTAGTACTCAAACAGCTCATCGATAAACTGGCACCCGTGCCGGGTAATCCAGTCTATGCATTGGTTGTGCCTGTCGGATTACTGGTGGCGTATGGACTATTGCGGCTGTCCGCAACGGTCTTTACTGAGTTACGCGAATTTTTCTTCGCGCGAGTAACGCAGCGTGCAGTCAGAACCATTGCGCTTAAAGTTTTTCGACACTTACATGCGCTGTCATTACGATTTCATTTAAATCGGCAGACTGGTGGTGTAACTCGGGATATAGAACGCGGGACGCGTGGCATTTCTTCACTGGTTTCTTACACCTTGTTTAGTATCTTGCCGACCATCGTAGAAATTACTTTAGTCTTGGGTTACTTAAGCTTTCAGTATGACATCTGGTTTTCTGTGATCACTATTGTTGCTTTAGTGACGTATGTGATTTTCACAATACTCATTACGGAATGGCGAACTCATTTTCGCCGCACGATGAATGATTTAGATTCTAAAGCAAGTACCAAAGCGATAGATTCATTGCTTAACTACGAAACCGTAAAATATTTTGGTAACGAAGAATACGAAGCTAGTCGCTATGATCAAGGGTTGCAAAACTATGAGCGCGCAGCGGTGCGATCGCAAACATCGCTGACCTTACTGAATACGGGCCAATCATTAATAATCGCCATTGCCGTCACGCTCATACTTTGGCGAGCGACTTTGGGTGTAACTGAAGGCAGCATGACTTTGGGTGATCTGGTGTTAGTTAACGCTTTTATGATTCAGCTATATATACCCCTGAATTTTCTTGGGGTTCTGTACCGCGAGATTAAGCAAAGCCTAGCAGACATGGAAAAAATGTTCGCGCTGTTAGATCAGCATCGCGATGTGGCTGATGCATCAAATGCGCAAGCATTAGCCTTAGCTTCAGCTGAATTACAGTTTAGTCATGTCGATTTTAGTTATGAATCAAATCGGCAAATCTTATTTGACATCGACTTTGTGGTCTCAGCTGGCACTACTACAGCTGTAGTCGGGCATAGCGGTTCTGGAAAATCGACACTCGCGCGCTTATTGTTTAGATTTTATGATGTGAATAGCGGCGCTATTTTGATTGATGGCCAAGACGTCCGTCAGGTAACCCAGATCTCGTTACGAAATTCCATAGGCATTGTTCCGCAAGACACGGTTCTCTTTAATGACAGCATTGCTTATAACATTGCGTATGGCCGACCCGGAGCAGCGCAAGATGAAATCATCGCAGCTGCTAAAGCGGCTTACATTCACGACTTTATTGTTAGCCTGCCAGATGGTTATGAAACAACCGTAGGAGAGCGCGGCCTTAAATTGTCAGGCGGTGAAAAACAGCGCGTAGCTATTGCACGCACCTTACTAAAAAATCCTGCCATCTTAGTATTCGACGAGGCGACTTCGGCGCTAGATTCCAAGGCTGAGCAGGCCATACAGTTGCAGCTGAAAGAAATTGCGCGTAATCGCACAACGTTGGTGATTGCTCATCGGTTGTCTACCGTAGCTGATGCAGATCAGATTTTGGTGATGGATCAGGGGCGCATAGTAGAGCGAGGAACTCACGCTCAACTTCTGGCAGCCGGTACTGTGTATGCCCAAATGTGGGAGCGCCAATTGGCAAGGCCTGAACCAGATGAAGAGTCATTTTCTAAAAGTGCGTAAACAATCATTTTGACTGCTTGGTTATATCCCTTAACCAAACTGCAATCATTCTTTTACAATGATGATCTATCTTATTTGGCACCATCGTCATGAATCCGCGAACCTTATTAATTGATAGCTTTCATGCAGCAGTTGCAGCGGCTGATCCGCTAAAAATTCTTGCAACCCACCTGCCGTCTCCTCCTAAAGGACGCACTTTGGTCGTGGGCGCAGGTAAGGCAGCTGCCAGTATGGCTCGTGCCGTCGAGCTGGCATGGCCCAGTACTGCACCCCTTGAAGGTTTGGTAGTGACTCGCTATGCGCATGGCTTAGAAACATCGCATATCAAGGTGATTGAAGCCGGTCATCCTGTACCTGATAGTGCGGGCGAGTTAGCTGCAGTAGAGATTCTTAATAGAGTCAGTGAACTGGGTGCGGATGATTTGCTAATTACCTTGGTATCCGGTGGTGGTTCTAGTCTTTTGTCATTGCCGGTTGAAAGCGTCAGTATGGCGGATCTCAAAAAAGTAACCAGTAGCCTTTTGCATTCTGGCGCGCCTATTACAGAGATGAATATCGTGCGCAAGCATTTGTCGCGCATTCAAGGCGGTCGTCTTGCCGCTGCGTGTAAAGCGCCCGTGCTAACGTTGATTATCAGTGATGTCACCGGCGATGATCCAAGCGCGATTGCATCGGGTCCTACCTGTGCAGATCCTAGTACGTATCAAGATGCACTGGATGTAATTGAACGATTTAACGTCGATGCACCTCAATCTGTTCTCGCCCACCTAAGGGCTGGTAATTCTGGCCTGATAGAAGAAACTCCCAAGCCGGGTGATGCAACGGTTGCTCACGCAGAAAATAAAGTCATAGCAACGGCTCATCACTGTCTGCAAGTGGCCGCCGATTTTTTTCGTGCTGCCGCTATCACTCCAGTGGTGTTGGGTGACACGGTTACTGGTGAGGCCTCTGAAGTAGCCAAAGTGTATGCCGCCTTAGCACGTGAAATTCGGGCGCATAATCAACCGTTCAAGCCACCGGTTGCGTTGATTTCTGGAGGAGAGTGCACCGTCACTGTTCGTGGCAATGGTCGTGGCGGCCGCTGTGCAGAATTTCTTACATCGCTTGCAGTCGAATTAGAAGGTTTACCGAATATCTACGCACTGGCTGCTGATACTGATGGTATTGACGGCACCGAAGATAATGCAGGCGCTTTGTTGTTCCCTGATTCTGCAAGCAGAGCAGCTCAGCTTGGCTTGAGTGCAAAAACTTTGCTGGCAAATAATGATGGGTACAGCTACTTTCAAGCACTGAATGATCTGCTTGTAACTGGGCCTACGCGAACTAATGTAAATGATTATCGCGTTATCTTGGTACTGTAAAATCGTTTATTAAATTCAGAGTTATTTTCTTATGTCAGATTCAGCCACTCCTACTAGCATCACACTAACGCGCCCCGACGATTGGCATTTGCATCTGCGTGATGGCACAGTTCTTCGAGATGTATTGCCACACACTGCACGACAGTTTGCTCGCGCTATTGTGATGCCTAATTTAAAGCCGCCAGTAACTACCGTTGCGCTCGCTAAGGCGTATTACGAACGGATAATGGCTGTGCTCCCAAGTGATTTGAAATTTCAGCCGCTGATGACTTTGTATTTAACAGACAAGACCTCACCTGATGAAATCAGACGTGCTGTAGATAGCGGCTTTGTTCATGGGGTTAAGCTTTATCCTGCAGGAGCAACAACGAATTCTGATGCGGGAGTTAATAACCTCAAGCATTGCATGGCAACGCTAGAGACCATGCAGGAAGTGGGCTTGCCACTTTTGGTGCACGGTGAAGTTACCGACAGCGATATTGATTTATTCGATCGCGAAGCCGTGTTTATTGAAAAAATACTTATTCCTCTACGTTTGCAGCTTCCCGCGCTGAAAATAGTTTTTGAGCACATCACAACGCACCAAGCCGCTGATTATGTTCGCGATGCTGACGGACCGATAGCGGCAACTATCACAGCCCACCATTTGCTTTACAACCGGAATGCTATATTCAAAGGAGGCGTTCGTCCTCATTACTATTGTTTGCCCGTTTTAAAGCGCGAAACGCATAGGCAAGCCCTGCTTAAAGCGGCGGGATCGGGTAATCCACGTTTTTTTCTGGGAACCGATTCAGCTCCGCATGCCAAGGGACTCAAAGAACATGCATGTGGGTGTGCGGGATGTTATACCGCGCTGCATGCGATGGAGCTTTATGCTCAGGCATTTGAAGAAATCGAAGCGCTGAATAACTTAGAAGCATTTGCAAGCTTTCATGGCCCTGATTTTTATGGTTTGCCACGCAACCAAGATCAAATAACCATAGAGCGTAGTCCTTGGAAAATTCCTGAAGAATTACCTATGGCTGAATCGACGGTGGTTCCTCTCGATGCAGGTCAACTACTTCAGTGGAAATTCGTTGGCTAAATTTGAATTGTATTGAGCATGAATTTCGCAGTCATTGATTGGCAGCGACCCTGGCTTACTCATCTGCGTGAACTGGGCGTCAAGATCGCCAGTTCATCCGATTGGATGAGTGCTGCTAATGCGGTGGCTAGCCAGCGAGGCGTGTGCAATGTAAACGCCAAGCCTATTTCTTTCGTGCCTCAAGAAGGTATCGCCGAGCTGTCGGGGTATGAGTCATATATCTTCACTGCGGGCGAAATTCCAACTCGCGACAACCTACATGATTTCTTCAATGCGATGATGTGGTTGGAGTTTCCAAAAATAAAGCACACCCTGAATCGCTTGCAATATGAGGAAATTGAAAGAATGCTGAGCACATTTCCTGCAGCCACAGAAAGGGGGAAGCAGCGCGATGCTGCTACTTTGTTTGATGAGAATTGTGCCTTCGTTATTAGCTCCGACCTTGCTTTTTTAGATGCTCTTAAGGCTCGCCAGTGGAAGAAAATATTGATGGTCGATCCGCATCAATTTTCCAAACACTGCGAAGTTATTCTGTTTGGTCACGCATTACTCGAAAAACTGACCGCTCCTTATAAAGCAATTACGGCTCACGTCTGGAGTGTTACCGTTGAGAGTGATTGGTTTGAATTTTCAGTTGAGGAGAAAAAGTCTTGGCTAGATTTTAAAGTAGCTGAAAATTTGGCGAAAGGTTTTCTTACTTCAGATTTCAATCATTTGCCGATATTAGGTGTGCCAGGTTGGTGGCATGACCAGACCGACGATTTTTATGACGATGCCACAGTGTTTCGCTCTCTACGAAAGCATTAAAAAAAGCCTGCCAACTGACAGGCTTTTTTAATACAAACAACTAGATTTTATTAAAAACCTTTTTGAACGCCCACCATCACGGCATTCGATGTGCCGGGTTGAGTTAAGGCCGCGTTCGTTCCAGAATCAACAATCGCCGAGTAGGATGACGGTACGCCTTCGGTCGCGCGATTGAACGCTGCATAAAGATGCGTGGTCTTTGATAGCGTATATACAGTCGATAGATTAATTATGGCGGGACCCCCTGGGCCACTGTTGTGTGCGTAGTTAAGTCCTATGCGCATTGCAGGCATCATTTGAGTTTCTGCACCTAGTACATAGGTATTTGTTGAATCACCCGTTTCTGGACTGAAGTGCACATAGTTGGCAGCCAGTCGTATTGTGCCAATCGGGACACTCGCGCCGATCAACCATTGCCTGTATTGCGCATCTCGATCCGACATGGCGCCCATAACATTTACATCACCAAATGCATAACCTAGGTTTCCTGATACCAGTCGATTTCTGGAAGAGGAGCCTGCAATGCCGCCAAAGGAATACAACAGATTTCCGTTAAAGCCACCTATTGAGTCAGATGGCAGGCTGTAGGTAATTGAATTGGGAATAAAAAACCCACCCGTCGTAGCAAAGCCTGGATCCGCATCGGTGCCACCGGTGTAGGCAGGTACGCTGGCGCCTACGCTATTTAGTACCGTACCTGCTCTGTGCATTTGCAAAGCAGGCACATAAAAATTATTCCCTGCTAATCCTAAGACTGAGGTGTAGGCACTAATGAATGGGGATAGATTAAGACCGGCCCTAAACGTGCCGAATGATCCACCGACACCTACATTGGCCAAACGACTGAAGATGCCAGTAGTACCGCCATTCGCGATTGTGCCATTGCCGGCGTTATAACCACCTTCCAGATGAAACAGGCCGCGCATTCCGCCGCCCAAATCTTCGGTTCCCTGTACGCCCCAAACAGAAGGAGCCCAGTTGCCTTCACCAAAGCTGGTACGTCGATTGTCACCGGCGCCAATGCCACTAGCGCTGACCACCGATGCATCGATATTGCCGTAAAGGGTCAGGTTAGCTTGCGCCCAAGCTGAGCCACTTACTAACAATGGCGCTACGACGATTGCAAGAATCTTTTTCTTCATTACGATACCTCCCGTGGTTGATAGTTCTTTCGAGAGTCTGCGGTGAAGTAAGTTTTCAATAGCGTTTGTGATCAACTCATTTGCGCGTATCTTTTGTGAAGCTTCAATAGAGTGCTTGAGATTGACGATTTGTTGCGACAGAAGACTTATAAAATTGCGTTTGATTTTTTATTATTCAAAATCAGTAGTGTCCGGTTAAATTCCGAATAAATTCAATTGGTTATCGGTATCAAGCGTTTCAGAACTATATCCAGTGCTTTGAAAGGCGCATGAAAGCTCAGTTTTCTCAAAAACTGATACCGATAAAATCTGTAGCAAAGTGTATAGCG
>CANGJE010000070.1 GCA_947454305.1 Oxalobacteraceae bacterium | reverse complement strand
TTCTTGATCGGATCGAAAGTGAACAATCAACAGTTCGGGCTCGGCCGTGACCAGGCTATCTAACAGCGACTTGCTGTTGGCGAAGCTAGTGCAGTGATAACCAGCACCACTCAAGATCGCTTCCAGCGAAGAGCGCTGTTCTTTATCGTAATCAAGCAGGGTCACAAGCATAGGTCGCTGTTCGGCGTGGGCGGTCAGGGTGAGATAATGCAACAGGCCAGCTTACAATGGCTTTTTTATTCAGACTTCAATAGAAAGTTTTCATTCATTATGATCCTCGAACTCGCCGATATTCAAATCCTTCCCGGTAAACAAACCGAATTCGAGAGCGCTATCGTTAATGGCGTGCAAAACGTCATTAGCAAAGCCAAGGGCTTTCGTGGCTACAAAATCAACAAGGGTATCGAATCACCTGATCGCTATGTATTGATGGTTTTTTGGGATACGCTGGAAAATCACACCGTCGATTTTCGCGGCTCAGAACTATTCACTCAGTGGCGCGGTATTGTCGGCCCATTTTTTGCGGCGCCGCCTAAGGTCGAGCATTTCGACTTGCTGTCGAAATCGGATTGAGTACTTCTTCAATAAAGCAGCGTAAGCAAATCGGATGAAATTATTCATCGCATTGCTCTGTTTCTTGCCGACCCTACTATGGGCTCAAGATTTTTTTGTTGAGTGTGCGGGTAAAACGAGCTTTATTCACCGTGGAGCACCATCAACGGTGCCAGCGGCGGAGAAGCGTCGCTACCGTTTCCAGGCAAATCAGATTGACGGACTTCAGTGCGAGCAAACTGAGGCGCAGATCGCCTGCATGGGTTTAACTCCGCAACAAGCCATGCGTAAGCTGTTGATTGATCCGGTACTTTTATCCGTTTCTGACACATTGGAATTACCTACGTCGCTGCTGATTTTTGAAGGTCAGTGTCAGCCAGTGAAATGAGTGACACGAATGCTCTTTCTATTCAGCCTGCACGCTGGCAGCTAGGTGAAGAGGGTGAACTTTTTGCACCCTTATACGGTGACCTTTATGCGAGCCGCAGTGGTGCCTGGGGGCAGGCTCAATCTGTTTTTGTCGATGGATGTGAATTAACTTCGCGTTGGCAGGACGGTCGCAGTATACGAGTGCTCGAAACGGGATTTGGCTTAGGTATCAATTTCCTCACTACGTGGGCATCGATCAAAGCCAGTAATAGTTCGGCGCGATTGCACTACGTTGCGATAGAAAAGCACCCGTTTACCAGTCAGGATTTGCGTACTGCGCTAGAGAAGAGCTCATCGTATGTACCTGCCTCACTCACACCAATAATGAATGAGTTGATTCAGCGACTGCTGGTGCTTTGGCCTCCTTTGATTCCTGGTTTTCATTGTTTGTCGTTAGATGACCAAACCACACTGACCCTCGTGTTCGGTGATGTTGAATCTGTGCTGCCTTCTGTTCACGGACGCTTTGATGCTTTTTATCTGGATGGTTTTGCGCCTGACCGTAATGAAGTCATGTGGTCCCTGCAAACCATGCAGCATCTTGCGGGATTAGCGGCTGAGGGCGCGATAGCGTCGAGTTGGTGTGTTGCGGGTTCGGTGCGGCGAGCGCTTCACGAAGTGGGTTTTGAAGTCAGTAAGCGCGCTGGTTTTGGCAGCAAGCGCGAAAGCTTACTGGCACGATGGCCTGCAAAACGGGTTGATTCATCCACGCGAGTTGAATCTGTTGTGGTGATCGGTGCGGGTATTGCGGGTGCCAGCGTTGCACGACAACTTGCAACTCGCGGCATCTCTATCACTTTGCTCGAACGAGATCAGCCCGCTTCGGGAGCTTCGGGAAATCCAGTGGCGGTGGTACGCCCAGAGCCAGGCGGCATTAGTAATGTGATTAGTGAATTTTCTGCTGCAGGAGTCGGCTGGTTGCAGCGTTGGTTAACTACGCATGGCGAATCAGTGCCGCATGATTTTTGTGGTGCTGTGAGGTTGCTGCGTGATCAGCGTCGTCATGACAAGCTGGCCGCTTACGCCCAAACGGTTCCAGATGAGTGGTTGCATGAAGTAAGCGTTAGTAAAGCGACTAAATTGTGTGGGCAGTCAGTCGCTACAGAGGGATTTTTTTTACCGCAAGCGGGTTGGGTTAACCCGACTGCTTTGATTGCTGCGTTGATGGACCATCCTCTGATTATGTTGAGGTCTGCTACGGAAGTTAAACAGCTATTGCCAACTTCTTCGAACGAATGGTGTACGGAGTTAGCAAACGATGAAAAGATTTTTTCGCGTTATGTTGTGCTTGCCACGGCATTTGCTGAACTGAGTTCGAATGTCGAGGGTGTTGATAGCACGCGTGGACAATTATCTGTTTTGGCCGAACGGGATGATAAGCCTTTGCGAACCATCGTTTGTCGTGATGGTTATGTGACACCCGCGATTAATGGTGTGCACACCATAGGTGCGACGATGCAAATCGACGGCGACGCTAATCCACGACCTGAAGATGATCTTGAAAATTTTGATCGTCTCCAGCGATTGCTGTCAGATTTTGTGAGTGACGCTAGCGAATTACACAGTGGTCGAGTTTCACGGCGCGCAACAACGCAAGATCGCTTGCCTTTAGTGGGAAAAATTGCTGAGGGTCTTTATGCCAGTATTGGGCATGGTTCACGCGGCGTGGCCTGCGCGCCATGGTGTGCTGAGTTTTTAGTGACTCAGATACTCGATGAGCCGTTACCGATTGGGCGTGAGTGGATAGAACGTTTGCACCCGCTACGCTTCTCGCGTAAATAAATTAATCCAAAAATAAGCGGGACAATTCCATGCCCGGATCAGGTGAGCGCATAAAGGCTTCACCTACTAAAAATGCATGCACATCAGCGTCACGCATTTTTTTAACATCGTCTTTGCTCAGAATGCCTGATTCGGTGATAACAAGTTTTTTCGGATCGATACGGTCGAGTAGACTAATAGTCGTATTTAGAGAGGTTTCGAATGTGCGGAGGTTGCGATTATTAATCCCTAGCAGGTGGGTCCGGAGTTCGAGTGCTGTAGTCAGCTCATCAGCGTCATGCACTTCAACTAAGACATCCATGCCTAGCTCATGCGCGCAGGCTTCGAGTTCGGCCATCAAGCCATGATCGAGAGCGGCCACGATCAGCAACACACAATCAGCCCCCCAATGTCTGGCTTCATAGATCTGGTATGGATCAATGATGAAATCTTTGCGCAATACTGGAATGCTGCAGGCAGCACGCGCTTGCTTGAGATACTCGGGTGCGCCTTGAAAAAAATTCACATCGGTTAGTACGGATAAACAAGCGGCTCCATATTGCGCATAGCTTTGTGCGATTTCAATAGGCTGAAAGTTTTCGCGCAGCACGCCTTTAGAGGGTGAGGCTTTTTTAATTTCAGCGATGACGCCTGCTTTTCCGTTCGAAATTTTTGCGCGGAGACTATCTTCAAATCCGCGGATGCTGGTGCGGGCTTGCTGATTAGATTCCACGTCTCTACGTAAGCTTTTGAGATCGCGGTATTTTTTTGCCGCCGCGACTTCATCGACTTTTACGTCAAGTATTTTTTTTAATATGTCAGACATAGCTGTATCTCAAAATTAAGCGGCAAATTGTCGAGTGAATTTAGCAAACTCTTCAAGCTTGGCACGCGCGGCTCCAGAGGCAATGCTCTCAGTGGCTTTAGTTACGCCTTTGGCGATGCTGTCGACCACGCCAGATGCGTAGAGGGCTGTACCCGAGTTGAGAATGACAATGTCACGCGCTGCACCGGTTTTGTTGTCGAGTGCTTCATAAATTTTCGCGACAGATTCTGCGCTGCTATCTACACGAAGATTACGACTGGACGTCATTTGTAGACCAAAATCTTCCGGATGGATATCGTATTCACGAATCTCGCCATTGACTAATTCGCCTACCATCGTTGCAGCACCTAAGGATACTTCATCCATATTGTCGCGCGCCCAAACAACCAAGGCATGTTTTGCGCCGAGTTTTTGCAGAACACGTGTTTGAATCCCGACCAAATCAGCATGAAACACACCCATCATGATGTTGGGTGCACCAGCAGGATTGGTTAATGGACCGAGAATATTGAAAATGGTACGAACACCCAATTCTTTGCGCACCGGAGCTGCGTGTTTCATCGCGGCGTGATGATTAGGTGCGAACATGAAGCCTATGCCGGTTTCTTGAATGGATTGAGCGACTTGCTCAGGTTTGAGTTGAATATTCACGCCCAATGCTTCCAATGCATCGGCACTACCGGACGACGAAGAGACGCTGCGCCCACCGTGCTTGGCTACGCGTGCACCAGAAGCAGCGACGACGAACATGGAAGCGGTTGAAATATTAAAGGTGTTGGCGCCATCGCCACCCGTGCCAACGATATCGACTAAGTTGTCGGCATTGGGGACATCAACTTTCGCAGCGAACTCGCGCATCACTTGTGCGGCAGCGGCGATTTCCCCGATGGTTTCTTTTTTTACTCGCAAGCCCATCGTGAGTGCTGCAATCATGACGGGTGACATTTCGCCGCCCATGATTTGTCGGAACAGCATGAGCATTTCATCATGAAAGATTTCACGATGTTCAATGCAGCGCAGGAGCGCTTGTTGTGGAGTGAGAGTCATGGCGGACGTGATATCAGATCGTGAGGAAATTTTTCAGCAGCGCGTGACCGTGCTCAGACAAAATAGATTCGGGATGAAACTGCACGCCTTCTATCGGGAAATTTTTGTGACGCACTCCCATAATTTCGCCGTCGGCTGTCCACGCTGTTACTTCAAGGTGATCAGGTAGCGATGCTCGCTCGATAGCAAGTGAGTGGTAGCGAATAACGGTAAATGGCGACGGTAGATTTTTAAACACACCCACACCGGCATGCTCTATCGGGGATGTTTTTCCATGCATGACTTCTTGTGCACGAATGACTTTTCCACCAAACGCAGCGCCTATGCTTTGATGGCCCAGACAAACGCCGAGTATGGGCAACTTGCCAGCAAAGTGCTGCAATAGCGGAACGGAGACTCCCGCTTCGTGTGGTGTGCATGGGCCAGGTGAAATACAAATACGATCTGGTTTGAGCTGAGTTATTTTTTCGAGGGTGATTTCGTCATTGCGATAGGTTTGTACGTTTTCGCCTAACTCGCCAAAATATTGAACGAGGTTATAGGTGAACGAATCATAGTTATCGATCATTAAAAGCATGTCAGATCTCCCCGTCCAATCCGTCTTGCACTTGCTCTGCTGCTCTCAATACGGCGCGTGCCTTATTCTCCGTTTCTTGCCATTCCATTTCGGGGATGGAGTCGGCGACTATGCCGGCGGCGGCTTGTGCGTACAACATACCGTCTTTGATGACGCCGGTACGAATGGCGATAGCGAGATCCATCTCACCACCGAAAGAAAGATAACCACACGCGCCACCGTAGATGCCGCGCTTCACGGGTTCTAGCTCGTCGATGACTTCCATGGCCCGAACTTTGGGAGCGCCAGATAGAGTACCCGCAGGGAAGGTGGCACGTAAGACGTCGAGGTTAGACATGCCGTCTTTCAGTGTTCCTTCAACATTGGAAACAATGTGCTGTACGTGAGAATATTTTTCGATGATGAATTTATCGGTGACTTTTACGCTGCCGATCTCAGCGATACGACCGATGTCATTTCGTGCGAGGTCAATCAGCATGACGTGCTCTGCAATTTCTTTGGGGTCGGCTAACAACTCTGTCGCTAGCTTGATATCTTGCTCGGGTGTGGCTCCACGAGGACGAGTGCCTGCCAGTGGGCGTATGGTGATTTTCTTTTTGTTGTCAGCTATTCCCTCATTGCGTACTAGGATTTCTGGCGAGCTTCCTACGATGTGCATGTCGCCGAAATTATAGAAATACATGTACGGCGATGGATTGAGTGAGCGCAGCGCACGATATAAAGACAACGGCGAATCAACATAAGGTTTCCGTATGCGTTGGCCTATCTGCACTTGCATCAGGTCACCGGCCATGATGTAGTCCTTGGCTTTTTGTACAGCAGCCAGATAATCTTTTTTATCAAAATCGCGAATAGTTTCAGTGCGCACTGAGCCTGAGGTAACTGGCGCATCGACATTACGACGCAGCATGGCGCGCAAATCTTTTAGACGTTGTTTGGCTTTTGTATAGGCCTCAGGTTGACTGGTGTCGGCGTAGACAATGAGATAAAGCTTGCCTGACAAGTTGTCGATGACGGCGAGTTCTTCAGTCAGTAGTAATTGAATTTCAGGGAGTTTCAGGTCGTCAGGTGGCGCGCTATGCTCAAGGCGATGTTCTATCTGACGGACTGCGTCGTATCCAAAATACCCTGCTAAGCCACCACAAAAACGCGGCATGCCTGCGCTGATAGCGACTTTGTAGCGCGACTGAAATTCCGCGATGAAATCAAGCGGATTCTCATTCGATGTTTCGATGACTTCGCCATTGCGCACGACCTCGGTGTGTCGGCCGCTGGAGCGCAGCAATGTGCTGGCAGGCAAGCCAATGAAGGAATAACGACCAAAGCGCTCGCCACCGACAACGGATTCAAGGAGAAAGGTATTTTTTCCTTGGTTTTGTGTTTGTGCGAGCTTTAGGTAAAGCGTGAGTGGTGTTTCGAGATCGGCAAAGGCTTCGGCAAGCAATGGAATGCGGTTAAAGCCTTGCGCGGCCAGCGACTTAAATTCGAGTTCGGTCATGTTTCTCTCCGGGCCGCCATGTTGAATGGCGGTAGTTTGTGCAAAAAACAGCTGTTCCTATTGGAACAGCGGCAAGCAGGGATATCAGGCGATATGTGTTTGCCAGCGTCGCCATAGCCAGGCCTCGAAAGCACCCGGTGGGATCAGCTTGATTTTTTTGACAAGAAACATGGCGGTAAGTAAAGGTAGATCTATTAATGGACGATCAGGTTCGCCGCATCGAGTAAGGACTCGACTATACCATCCGTGTCTATGGTCTGGACAGGCTGGCCGTGGTTATAACCATAGGGAACGGTCAGAACGCGGCATCCTGCTGCTCGGGCGGCCTCTGAGTCGTTTGAGGAATCTCCAATAGCGACGACTTGGTCTGGCTGCAGATCAAAATCTTTGCACACGGTAAGCATGGGCAGCGGATGAGGCTTTTTATGCGCGAGAGAATCGCCACCGTAAATCACCTCGAATAAATCGATCAGCCCTTTTTTCTCGAGCAATGGGCGAGCAAAGGCAATCGGCTTATTAGTAACGCAAGCGAGTCGCACGCCGCCCTTTTTCATTGCTAACAAGCCTTCGTGTACGCCTGCATACAGCTCGCTGTGATCACCGTTAATTTGCAGGTAATGGTGCTGATAGCGCTCGAGAGCGTGGTCAAATCGACTTTCGACTTCGCTTGCTTCAAAGTCGACGCCAAGAACTCGACGCATCAGATTCTCAGAGCCCTTACCCACAAAGTCGGTAATGGTATCTAGCGCTAGTGGCGCTAAACGTAATTCGTCGCGCATGCGGTTAATGGCAACTTGAAAATCGGGTGCTGTATCAACCATGGTTCCATCAAGATCAATGATGGCAGCGCGAATACCTTTGAACGAGTTCTGTGCGGAGGTGTTCATGCGGTGGCGAGTTGGCTGCGCATGGCATCGATAATAGATTTGTAGTCGGGTTTGCCGAAAATGGCGGACCCTGCAACAAAAGTATCGGCACCTGCCTTAGCGACTGCGGCAATGTTTTCTACTTTGATGCCGCCATCGACCTCAAGCATGATCTCGCGTCCGCTAGCGTTGATTAGTTCACGAACAAGGCTGACTTTTTTGAGGGCCTCACCTATAAAAGACTGTCCACCGAAGCCTGGATTGACTGACATGATCAGAATCAGGTCAACTTTATCCATGACGTGCTCTAGGTAATGCAAGGGGGTCGCTGGATTGAAGACGAGTCCGGCTTTACAGCCTTGGTCGCGTATCAAGCTGAGTGTACGGTCTATATGATCAGAGGCTTCCGGGTGAAAGCTGATGATATTGGCGCCAGCCTTGGCAAAGTCGGGGATGATGCGGTCGACGGGCTTGACCATTAGGTGTACGTCGATTGGCACATTGACATGCGGGCGTATGGCCTCGCACACCAGTGGCCCAATTGTCAGATTGGGAACATAGTGATTGTCCATCACGTCGAAGTGAATGATGTCGGCCCCTGCTGCAACGACATTTTTAACTTCTTCCCCCAATCGGGCGAAGTCGGCAGACAAGATGCTGGGAGCGATGAGGTATTTGGACATGAAATAATTCCCTGTTAACTAGCTCCCAATTTTAACCTGTAGCTACTGATGAGCTTGCCAGCTGGCTGGATTTCGTGTGCAATCGAAGGCTAGCTAGATTTAGCCTTCTTTGAAAAACAAAATTACAGGAACTGCGATTACGTATGGCGGCTTACCAAATGACGGTGACGGTTAAAACTCAGTATCTCGAGGATCAATCCGATCCCGACCGCTCACATTACGTGTTTGCCTACGCAGTCACGATAAAAAATAGCGGCAACGTCGCTGCTCAGTTGATTTCACGGCATTGGGTCATTACGGATGCAAACAATCATGTGCAAGAAGTGCGTGGTTTGGGCGTGGTGGGGCATCAGCCTTTGCTGCAACCCGGTGAACAATTCGAATATACGAGCGGCACGACTTTGGCTACGCCACAGGGAACGATGCACGGTGAGTACTTTTGCGTAGCGGAGGATGGTGAGCAATTCGAGTCGCCAATTCCGGAGTTTGTGCTTTCCCTGCCTCGAACATTGCACTGACATTGAAAATTAGTTGCGTGGATTAGTCGTCATCTTCTCTGCCGGAGAACATGGTCCACCAAACGATAAAAGCCAACAGGCCAAATGCGAGACCTGCTTCCAAAAATAATAGCCACATACAAGGTATCCAGTCTGAATCAACGTTTTAGTTTAGCGCTCGCGGCGATGGCAACCATACTACTGCTATCAGCCTGCGTGACGTCCCCACCACAAAAATCCTCGGTGTCGTTGCCAATACCAGCGACCGTGCCAGCGCCGGTAGCTAGCACTGCGCCAACGCCATCGGTGGTCCCACCTTTTCCAGCAAAACCAGCAGACTATCTTCGTAGCGCGAGCTTTTCTGATTTACCTGGCTGGACTGAGGATGATTTACGCCAGTCCTGGCCAGCCATGTTGGCGACTTGCCAAGCGCTTGCTAAGCGAATCGAATGGCAAGAAGTTTGTCGTTTAACTTCTGAGGTGAATCCATCCGATGAAGCTATGGTCCGGCGTTTTTATGAATCACAATTTATTCCACATCAGCTGCGCAATCTCGATGGTAACTCGCAAGGTATGGCAACGGGCTATTACGAGCCACTACTGCGCGGCGCGCGTTTGCGAAATGGTCCGTATCAAACAGCGCTTTATCGTGTGCCGGATGATTTGCTAACGATTGATATGAGTGTTCTTTATCCTGAACTAAAGAACATGCGTTTGCGCGGTAGAGTCGCTGGAAACAAAGTGGTGCCGTATTTCAGTCGCGCCGAGCTGATGGCAAAAGATCTGTTAGTTGGCAGAGAGTTCGTGTGGGTCGATAACCCTATCGATGCTTTTTTCTTGCAAGTGCAAGGTTCTGGAAGGGTAGTGCTCGAACCTGGTGGTGAAATTATTCGTGTGGCTTACGCAGATCAAAATGGTCATCCGTATCGTTCAATTGGCCGCTATTTGGTTGATCGTGGTGAGCTGAGTTTAGAGCAAGCCTCGATGCAGGGAATCAAGGCGTGGTATCTGGCTAATCCTGCTCGTCAGCAAGAACTTTTAAATGCTAATCCCAGCTTTGTGTTTTTTAGAGAGGAAAAAATTCTTGATCCGTCGAAAGGGCCGAAAGGTTCTTTGGGTGTGCCACTCACACCGCAACGATCGATTGCAGTTGATCCGCAGTTCATACCACTGGGTGCTCCAGTGTTTGTGTCGACGACTCAACCAAATTCTGCAACTCCATTACGTCGCTTAGTGCTTGCTCAGGATACTGGTGGAGCAATTCGCAACCCTGTCAGGGCTGATTTTTTTTGGGGTTTTGGGGACGAGGCTGGTGAATTAGCGGGTCGGATGAAGCAGTCGCTTTTTATGTGGGTCTTGCTGCCTCGTTTTTTGGCGTTGCCACAAAATTGACCATTTACCCTCCGTGATTCGCAGCCAGCTTAGCGGGATCAATCTTGTAGCTGGCCCAAACCGAAACAGCAGCATCTAATGTGGAGTTGTGCAATTCAAACCACTCCGGCAGAAGGTGGCCTCCAACGTGGATGGCTAGATGGTGATCCCCGGTCATCACCGCCGGGTGAGCCTGATGCAATGCGCAGAGCACACGAGCGTGCTGTTCTAGATGTGACCGAGTCGCTGGGAATTCATGGCTCTCCATCATCAATTGCTCAACGGCAAAGGCTTTTTCCGCTGTAATAAGTAATTGCTCATAAGCAGAGCAGATTTCATCTTGAGCGCAGTCAAGAAGTTGTTGCGTGAGTTGACGCAATGAATCGTGCAGCGCATCTAACTTAGAATTTTCGGCGGCCATGGAGATATTTTTTCCAAAGTGGTCAGTGTAGTCATTGGGGCGGCAATGCAGCTGCGCTAAGTAACTGATCTATCTCAAGATGTTTTGAATAAGCCATCGCGACATTGTCTTGAAGTTACAATTCGCTCTTTAGCAAACCACTGCGGACAATGCGGAGCCACGTATGAATTTTGAAAATATTTTGATTGAAACGCACGGAAAAGTTGGGCTTGTCCGATTGAATCGTCCGAAAGCCCTGAATGCATTAAATGATCAGCTGATGAACGAGTTGGGTGAGGCTTTGCTAGCTTTTGATGCGGATGAAAAAATTGCCTGCATTATTTTGACGGGTAATGAAAAAGCGTTTGCAGCAGGCGCTGATATTGCGGCGATGGCGGGCTACACCTATATGGATGTCTATAAAGGTGACTACATCACCCGTAATTGGGAGCAGATCCGCCGAGTCAGGAAACCCATCATTGCCGCCGTAGCCGGATACGCCTTGGGCGGCGGGTGTGAACTCGCGATGATGTGCGATTTCATTATCGCTGCCGACAGCGCACGATTTGGCCAGCCAGAGATCAAGCTAGGAACGATGCCCGGCGCAGGGGGAACTCAGCGATTGCCGCGAGCGGTGTCTAAATCTAAGGCTATGGACATGTGCCTAACCGCCAGAATGATGGATGCTGCCGAAGCCGAACGCGCAGGATTGGTGTCACGTGTTGTGCCAGCAGAGAAGCTGATGGAAGAGGTCATGGAGGCGGCAACGGTGATTGCCTCAATGTCATTGCCTTCCCTATTGATGATTAAGGACGCAGTCAATCGCGCCTATGAATCATCCCTAACGGACGGCGTCCAATATGAGCGGCGCCTGTTTCATAGTACGTTCGCCACGGAAGATCAGAAAGAGGGTATGAAGGCCTTCATGGAGAAACGTAAACCTAATTTTCGGGACATCTAATCTGGTCTGATCTAAAAGTAATTCCCCAAAAGTTATTTATCTATTAATCAGGCGCTTGCGGCAGTCAGGCAGCTGAGTAAGTTGGATATCTAACCAAGTTACTTGACAGGGATTAATCGATGCAGCATAATCTTTGGCTCACCTCTGCGAACATAACGATTCGCGATGGTGGCGACTGAAGTAAAGTTGCTTTGTTAAGGTTTTGGCGGCGAGTGCAAAAAGTTAAAAGCAAGCCGCTTGACGAAGCTCTGAAAAAGCCGCATAATTCCGCTTCTTTGCTGTTGCAAACAAAACGATTTTGCAAACAAAGAAATAGGCGAAAGCCAACGAATATCTGTTCTGAAGTGTTCTTTAACAATTAACAGTCGATAAGTGTGGGCGCTTGATGGCGTGCGGCGATGAGGCTTAGGCAGCATCGCAATACTTTAAATATCAAGTGCTCACAAAAAAATATAGGTAGGTTCGCAAGAACTTATCCTGTCAGTATTTTGAGTGAGCGACGGTTCTTCGGAACCTGCCAGAAATGGCACAACAGAGATTAAACTGAAGAGTTTGATCCTGGCTCAGATTGAACGCTGGCGGCATGCCTTACACATGCAAGTCGAACGGCAGCGCGGACTTCGGTCTGGCGGCGAGTGGCGAACGGGTGAGTAATGTATCGGAACGTGCCCTAG
>CANGJE010000069.1 GCA_947454305.1 Oxalobacteraceae bacterium | reverse complement strand
TAGCTTGCCCGGTGCGGGCTATGGCCAACCCGAGAATTCATTGGACTCACTACAGCAAGCCTTTGTGCGAGCAGGAGGGCAGATGATATGACTATTTCTTCTCGCTTTATTTTTGCGTGCTTAGTGTTGGTTTTGTTATTAGTTGCTGAGTGGGCGCTGTACAGCAAAGCACGCAACGCGGGCCGCCATGACGTGCAAGCCCTGTGGGATGCACAAGTTAAAGCAGCAGAGCTGCAAGTTTTACAAGAACAGAAGCGTCAACAAAAAGCCGCCACCACGATCGCCATGAACGTAGTTACGAGTGCCGCCAAAGAACGAGTGATTTACCGCGACATCATCAAGGAGATCCCCCACTATGTACCGACTGATTTACCTGTGCTGCCTGGCAGCTTCCGCGTGCTCCACGACGCCGCCGCCCGTGGCAGTGAATTGCCCGAAGATGGAGATTCCAGCGGAATTAATGCTGCCACCGTCAGCGTTGAAACCCTTGCCGAGACGGTAGTGGAGAACTACAGAGCGTGTAGGGAAGATAGAGCGAGGTTGGAGGGGTTACAGGGGGTGGTGGGGAGGTAAAAATTAATTTGACCTAAGAGCGGATGCGTTACCTTTGATATGTATGAGATGGGAGGGGGTTGTTATCTCAGCTCATTGAACTATCTAAATTAATGCGTTTGATCCTTGTCTTCCGGCAGATGCCTAGCCAGGTCCATGCTGTCATGTAGCAAGCGAAGTACATTGATGACGCGTTTTTCTGATGCATTGAAAACCACGAAATGTCGTCCTTTTCTTCCATGCCGAGCCACGTGCAAAGTGAGAATGCCTGATCCAATATCTTCTCGCGCTTTGATACCCAAGGTTTCTGGACCATTATGTAAAGCTTCAATCGCAAGCGTGATGGTTTCTGCGTAGTACTCGGCTTGGTGATCTCCAAAATTCTTAGCCGTCCAACTGACGATATCGAAAAGATCCTGCTCTGCTTGGCGTGCTAGACGAACATGCCAGAACAAATTCATTTAGTGAGAATCGCTTTGTCGGTGATGGATTTCAGGTGTGTGCGCAGCAATCCTTTATTTTCAAAATTGTTGAATCTGCCGGCTGTGATGTCTTCGATGCCCACTTGAACAGCAGACCTGAGTGCCTCAAGACGGTAAGCGTCTTCAGCCTCACGTTGCTCAACTAGACGAAGACCCTCCCGCAGAACTTCACTGGCATTTTGATAACGCCCGCTGGCAACCAGCTCCTCTACAAGATTGGTCTGATGATCGGTGAGAACAACATTTCGAGTAGGCATAAAAAGCTCTCTTGAAGTTATGTTGGCATACTATGCCAATGAATTTTCAAAAAGTCAACCTGCGATATCGCCCCCTAAGAATTAGTTAATTTTCATTAACAAATGAACCTAGTTTCATGCTGATCCAATCCAACCGGGTAGGTAACGTGCATCAGAGGCTCTTGCTAACTTCATTGCTTTAGATAAAAGCGCTTTAGTGAATTGCTGAGCCTCCGATTTTTTGAGGCGCTGACGAAAATAATCTGCCCATAAAAATTCAGCAAAAGGTACAGCAGCTTTCGCGTATCCCCCGTTTTGTCGAATGATGCCTGCCAAACTTCGAAATGGATCATCCTGCAGATTCGCTATCGATTTAGGTAGCTGAGAAAATTTTATGCGCTTTCCGCTAGCATCATAGGGGTGTACTAACTGAGAAAATTCCATTGTTCGCCAAAACGTAGCCACATCCAACCAAGATAAATCCTTCAGTACTGTCAGACGAACGGTTTCTTGACCTTCCAGATGAAGCGCTCTGCCAAGATGATGGTGGTCGACGATGAAATAAATTCCTCCTGGACCGATTACGCTTGGAAACCAATGACTTTCAATTAAATTTTTTTTGTCTGCTTTTTTGAGCGCTTTCCATTCCAAACGTTTTTGCTCGACCTCATGCATTCCAATGGCTGCTTGAGTTGGACGGAGATCAGACAGTTGATAAGTAATTAGATGGTGATGTAATGGATGCATGCGCTGAATTCCCTCTTAAACAATATAAATTTAATGCCTTATGGTGGCTTGGATGACATGGCAAAGCATAATAATAAAGCATTAAATTATTTGAATAATTGGGCAATGAGCAGGTATAGGAAGGCGATAAGTCAGTGTGCTGACATATACGCCACTGTTGACAGAGCTTCCCAAGGTAAGATTTTCGATTGTGCAGATGATCTAAAAATAGAGCTCATTCATCGTTACTTCGCTAGAGGTATTTCGAAAATGGCTTTAATAGTCCACTGGTCAGATAGCGCATTTAGACCGTGACCTATTCCTACATTGAATACCCATGGCCCACGATCGACATCCAGCACCCAGTAAAGGGCATGCTGTCTTTCTTGGTCGGAGGTTAACTTAGCAAGTTTACCCAGATCGCTGTAAGTTTCGATACCAGTCGCCAAACCTTCTCCGAAGCGACGCGAGATTTTCACTGCAGGGAGAAAATCAAATCCTCCCTTTCTGTAGCCGGGACTAAGTGCGTACTCAAGAATTGGATTAGTCACGATAAGCCAATTGTCAGATCGATAGCCAATGATTGGTCGTATTTCAGAGCCCCAGGCCGATGCTTCGTATCGTGGCAAAACTTTTGCTAACTCGAAGTTGAGCCCATAAAACCAATACGTATCAATGTCGGAGTGTTGACCTATCCATTTCATCCGTAACTTAGGGCCAGCAAAACCGAACTGATTTTGTTGATCGAGTACGGTAGGTAAATATAAACCGGCTTCCCAATTCGTATTGATACCATAAGAAAATTCGGGTGTTATTCGAGTTCCTTTGTTTGGAGTAATCTCTCCGGGATATACAGCAGTTGCGCGACCTTTTACTGTGTGGTTTAGGTGCAGTTCGAGGCCGTATTCACCTGGAGCGTTCAGACTATCGTCATAAACTTGGAATTCGTCATAGAGAGCAGCCTTCGCGTCGTTAATCCAAATGGATAACAAAACAAAGCTCAGTGCACGTAATTTACGTGCGATAGATTTCATTATTAATTCTTTTGTTATTGCGATTTACTTGCGCGCAGAATACGAAGCAAAGTGTATAAATCATCTCTCAGCAGTTGCTAAAAATAGTTGCCAGAAGGCGATGTCAAAACTCTAGATTAACGGGTTACCCGTTAAGGCATAGCCCTTTTTTTCATTCATTTTGATATTACCTCACGAACAGTAATGTTGCTCTTGAGCGGGTAGCAACAGAACCATTACTTGTCTTGTGACATTGCAGCTGTTTTTTTATGCTTCGAGTGAGCCTTGTGTTTTTTGTGAGCTTGGACTTTCGGATGTGACTTTGCGTGCATATCCTCATGATGGTTTGCAAACGCAAAGCTAGAGAAAGAACAGATCATCATAGCGATTAGTACTTGTTTCATTTAAATCCCTTTAGTTGAATTTGTAAAAAATCCATCTGTAACGAAACCTTCTTTAGAACACAAGCGCTCAGTTATCCGAATTAAATTCAGAAGATTGAATTCTATACTGTCTTCGATGGTGCGGGGGTGTTAGTGGATAGTCACCTGATTTCAATTTAAAGTGCTTGTGGCGTCAGTCAGCGTGACATAGAGAGTTAAAAATTGTTATGAAATTTAGGTTGAAAATTTAATTAAAAAATTCCCTACTGTCTCCCATCATTTTCCTTAGCTTTTTGATAGAGATTTCACTGACATCATGAATGGCCAACAAATTCTTAGCTGAAATAGGTATGGCTTTATGACGAATTTTAGATATTACTGAAGTTGGAATTCTTAGTGCCTTACCTAATTCGCGATCGCTACTCATAATTATTCGTTTTGATATCGTATCTAGAAACAACCCCGGCTGATAACTGAATAGTTCGATAAGGTGGGGGCTATGTTTTTTCGGTGGATTCATTGCGCTATGACGCTTGAATTAGTTGAGCTTGGTTCTATATTTATTATTGATAGCTCTGTCTTAAGGCTTACTTTTCGAACTATCGCCTACAGAGTTCAATAGATTGGCGTCCCAATAACCGCCTAATGCGGTTATAAGATTCACATGCGAAGCAATCTCTCGGTTATATAGAGTCACTAAGGTGCGCTCATTCGTTAGGAGGCTAGCCTGTGCCGTTACCACTGTCAGGTAACTGACTACACCTGCTTTATATTGATTCATTGATATGTCTACTGCCCTGCGTGCGAACTGAACAGCGCGCTGTTGCTTCTTTATTTCGTCGTTTAGCAAACTAATCGCAATTAGGTTGTCCTCCACGTTTTGAAATGCCGTCAAAACTGTTTGGCGGTAAGTAGCTACACTTTGTTCATAGGCAGCCATGGCTTGGCGTGTAGCTGCTAGTCGTGTTCCGCCATCGAAAATACTTTGAGCCAGGCTCGGCCCCAATGACCAAACAAAATTATTCGCATTCAGTAAATTAGATAGCGAGCTACCTTGGTACCCAGCGCCAGCGCTCAGTACGGGAACTGGAAAAAATGCAGCCTGAGCGACACCAATTCGGGCATTGGCAGCTTCCATTTGACGTTCGGCTGATGCTATGTCAGGTCTTCTTTCAAGCAGCTGTGCTGGAATTCCGAGAGGAATTGTCGGTAGATTAGCAATCAGTTGGTAGATACGACTTTGTTCAACGAAACGCGCCTCACCTAGCGTTGACGTATCACGAGCTATCGAAAAATTAGCCGGCATTTCGCCGATTAAAACAGCAATGGCATGTTCCAGTTGGCTGCGCGAGACGTCTATATCAATAGAGAGTGCCTCGGTAGATGAAAGCAAAGTCTCAGCTTGGCTTACGTCTAGTTCCGTAACGATGCCTGCCTTGACTTGGTTACGGGTGATTTGTAGTGCTTTTTTATAAGCGACGATCGTTTCGTCATAAATACGTTTCTGAAGATCGGAAATGCGTAGTTGAAAGTAGGCTTGTGCTAGGGTCGAACGCGCAGCTAACGATGCTGACTCAACAAGTGCTTGGCTGGATTGAGCTGACGCTTTACTGGCTTCTACAGATCGTCTCACTCCACCCCAGAAATCTGGAATCCAACTAGCAGTAACAGAAATCGTATTTGTTTGCGCTGTTGAACCCGATGCATGGTTTGAGTTATGTGAAGCGACTCCTTGTACTCCTGGTAGTAAAGCGGCTTGGGCAGACTGAACTAAGGCAAGAGCTTGTTTGTATTGAGCCTCGGCTGAAAGAATCGATTGGTTATTAATATTGACCCTGGAGATCAATTGGTTGAGTATAGGATCGTTATAGGTTTCCCACCAATTGCCACGAGACATGCTGTCTTGTGGACTCGCTAACTTCCAATCCTTGTTTTCCTTGTATGCAGTGGTGAGCGGCACCTCAATTTTTTTATAGTAAGGACCCGATGAGCAGCCGTAAAAGTATAGCGATGCGAAAATGATTGAAGAAAATGTAAATAATCGTTGTGTCATGAAAATCTCCAGCGCCGAATTTTTTCCATATAGAGGTAAATCACTGGCGTAGTGTAGAGGGTGAGCAACTGGCTAACGATCAGGCCGCCCACAATCGATATGCCTAATGGATTTCTAAATTCTGCGCCGTCGCCATAGCCAATGGCCAAAGGAATTGCGCCCATGATGGCTGCGACTGTCGTCATTGTGATAGGACGGAATCTTAATAGGCATGCTTTGCGTATGGCTTCATCGGGGGCTAGATTTTGCTCTCGCTGCGCTACCAAGGCGTAATCGATCATCATGATGGCATTTTTCTTCACTATGCCAATGAGAAGTAACACGCCAATCAGTGCGATGACGCTAAATTCAGTATGAAAGTACATCAACGCAATTAATGCTCCAAGACCAGCAGAAGGTAGCGTCGATAGGATGGTAATCGGATGGATCAGGCTTTCGTAAAGAATGCCTAGTACGATATAGACGCAAACAATCGCCGCCAATATTAGGAGTGGTTGAGTTTTTAGTGATTCTTGGAAGGCTAGGGCTGTGCCCTGAAAGCCACCACGTATGTTATCAGGCACACGGAGTCGGTCAAACATTTGATATACCGCGTCGGACGCATCACCCAATGAGATACCGGCCGGAAGATTGAATGACAGTGTGGCTGCTGCGAATTGACCTTGATGATTGACTACGAGAGGGGTATTAGTCGCTTCAAATGAGGCAAATGCTTTAAGTGGAACCTTGGCGCTCGGGTGCGCAGTTCCCGTATTCATTACTATGGGTGTGCTGGCTAGTGACACCGACTGCGCTGCACCGACCGCAAAAGTCGATGGGTTTGGCGCCGTGGTACTGAAAAACATATCATTCAAAATTTCTGGACTTTGCCAATATTTTGGGGCAACTTCTAAGACTACATGGTATTGGTTTAGAGGATTATAGATAGTTGAAATTTGATTTTGTCCAAATGCATTACCTAGCGTGTTATTTATCAGACTCATCGTCAATCCAAGTTTTGCTGCCGCATCACGATCAATTTTCAATGTTGTTTGTATACCTTTGTCTTGGGCATCGGTGTTCACGTCGACGAGTTCTTTCATTTCCATCATCGCGAAACGAATTTTTGCTGCCCATAATCGTAAATCTTGAAGATTGTCGCTGAAGATAGTGAATTGATAGAGAGCGCTATTGCTACGAGCTCCGATTCGGATGTCTTGAGAGGGTTGGAGTAGTAAGGTTGCACCAGAGACTTGAGTGAGTTTTTTTCTCAAGCCCGACATGACCTCATCTAAATTTTGCTTTCGTTCACTTAATGGTTTTAAGAGGATGAATACATTGCCTGTATTTCGTTGGCCGCCACCAGTAAAGCTAATAACATCGGCTACATTCGGATCTTTGGCAACAATACCGGATATCTGAGCCATCTTCTTTTGCATCGATTGAAAAGAAATGCTTTGGTCTGCTTGAATAGCACCAACGATGCGCCCAGTATCTTGTTGAGGAAAAAACCCTTTGGGAATACTTGAGTAAAGATACCAATTAAGACAAATTGTCGCGATAAAAATAATCAGAGTTATACGGCGATATTGTATCGCGATCGTCAAAGTTTTTTCATAAATTCGTAGAAGAGCATCAGTAAATTTTTTACTTATTACAATGAAACCAGAGGTGGTTTCATGTGTGCTCTGTTTTAATAATTTAGAGCACAGCATTGGTGTGGTAGTCAGCGAGACAAAAAGTGAAACGATAATCGCAATCGATAGCGTGATCGCAAATTCTTTGAAGAGTCTACCAACAATACCTCCCATCAAAAGAATGGGAATAAACACGGCGATTAATGAGATGCTGATAGAAAGCACTGTAAAGCCAACTTCTTTTGCACCTAATATTGCGGCATTCATTGCCGATTCGCCTTGCTCTATACGGCGACTGATAGTCTCTAATACAACGATGGCATCATCTACAACAAAGCCTGTGGCAACGGTCAATGCCATAAGCGATAAATTGTTAAGCGAAAAATTTAGCAAATACATTACGCCAAATGTAGCGATCAGAGATACCGGAATAACAATAAAAGGAATGAAGGTCGCCCGCAGATTTCCCAAAAATAAAAACACAACAAGCACTACCAAACCAACAGAAATAAGTAGAGTTTTTTCTACCTCGTTGAGTGAACCTTTGATCGATTGCGTGCGATCCATAGGGATTTGAACGTCGATAGCACCTGGCATAGAGGCTTTGAGTTCAGGCATAGCGGCACGAACTCGAGCAACTGTTTCTATGATGTTGGCGTTTGGCTGCCGCAAAACGATCAGGAGGACAGCATCTTTTTCATTTGCGATTCCGCTGTTACGCAAATCCTCTACTGAATCTGTAACTTCTGCGAAATCGGACAGTCTGACAGGTGCACGATTTCTGTAAGTTACTATGAGAGTTCGGTAGTCATCAGCCCGTTTTGCTTGATCATTGACCAGAATCTGCCAACTTTTTTCACTTGATTCAATAACGCCTTTTGGCCGATTCACGTTAGACGCTGCAATCGCTGCCGCCACATCAGCAAAGCCGATCTGATTACGAGTCATGATGTTGGGGTCAACATCAACACGGACAGCGGGAAGTGAGCTTCCAGCAACGGTCACTTGGCCAACGCCCTTTATTTGCGCGAGTTTCTGTGAAAGTATGGTTGACGCTACGTCATACAGCTCAGCACGTTGCATCGTTGCCGATGTGAGCGTTAGGATCATGATAGGAGCATCGGCCGGATTAACTTTTTTGTAGGTCGGATTCCCCGGTAAACCTGACGGCAATAGCGTGCGCGCTGCATTAATAGCTGCCTGTACATCACTGGCCGCTCCATCGATACTACGAGTTAGATCGAACTGAAGAGTGATACTGGTTTTGCCTAGCGAGCTGCTAGACGTCATTTCCGTAATGCCTGCTATTCGTCCCAGTGCTCGCTCAAGCGGAGTGGCGACTGTAGCGGCCATGGTTTCAGGACTGGCGCCAGGTAAATTCGCAGAGACTTGTATAGTTGGAAAATCAACTTGAGGTAAAGGGGCAACGGGCAAGAATTTGAATGCGAGAATCCCCGCTAAGGTGATGCCTATCGTGATCAGGGTGGTGGCGATTGGCCTTTCTATAAAATATTTTGAGATCACGATCGTCGCTTTAGTCCGCTCTTACGGATTCAGTTGTATTAGTGGGACTATTCTTAGAAGAGAAAGCCTTGGCCATACGATCAAAATACAAATAGACGACTGGCGTGGTGTAAAGCGTCAGTATTTGGCTTAACAACAAACCGCCAACCATGGTGATACCTAGTGGGTGACGAAGTTCAGAGCCTACGCCTGTTCCTAGCATGAGGGGTAAGGCTCCCAGTAACGCGGCCATCGTGGTCATAAGGATGGGTCTAAGACGGAGTAGGCAAGCTTCATAGATAGCTTCGCGCGCCGATTTATTTGAGTGGCGTTCAGCATCTAAAGCGAAGTCGATCATCATAATGGCATTTTTTTTCACGATTCCTATCAATAAGATAATTCCTATGACTGCCACCACGCCAAAATCAAGGCCGCTGAGCTGGATAGCGAGCAATGCGCCAACACCAGCTGAGGGCAATGTGGACAGTATGGTGAGTGGATGAATATAGCTTTCGTACAGTATGCCTAACACGATGTAGACCGTTACCACTGCCGCCAAAATCAAAAAGAGTGTATTAGTAAGCGTTGCATTGAATGCTTGGGTAACACCTTGGTAGCGGATAATCAGACTAGAAGGTAGTCGTAGTTCTTCCTTAACTTCTTCAATATGGTTCATGGCGGTTCCTAATGAATAGCCTTTATTCAGATTGAAAGAAATTGTCGCAGACGGAAATTGTCCCTGATGATTTACGGTTAGCAAACCATAGCGCTCATCGACATGGGAAAAGCTTGAGAGTTGTACCTGAACTCCAGAAGTCGAAGGTACCCACAGATCGGTAAGCGCTTTGAGTCCCAACTCTTTATTTGTCTGCGACTCCAGTACGACTCGATATTGATTTGTTTGAGTAAAAATAGTCGAGATCAGCCTTTGCCCATACGCGTTATACAGTGCATTATCAATCGCTGCCATAGTGACACCCATGCGGGCTGCGCTGTCTCTATCGATATTGATATATGCTTGGGCTGCACGATTTTGTAAGTCACTCGCCACATCGTTAAACTCAGCCAGTCCAGCTAATTTATCAATGAGCATTGGAACCCATTGTTCAAGATCTTCTAGATTAGGACTTTGCAAAGTGAATCTGTATTGTGTACGAGTCGGTCGATCTTCTATGGTGAGGTCTTGTGAGGCTTGTAGATACAGCTTGATTTTAGGTATGGCATCAGCACGTTCTTGTAAACGCGCTATTACGATTTTTAAGTCATCTCGCATTGCGTGGGGTTTGAGATTAATTAACATTCGACCATTACTAAGAGTTGAATTCACTCCATCAGCACCAATGAACGTTGCTACATTTTCTACGGCCGGATCATCGAGTAAGACTCGTATCAATTGCTGCTGTGTATCAGCCATGGATTGATAAGAAATACTTTGATCAGCCTCTGACATTCCTTGAATTATTCCAGTGTCTTGAATTGGGAAAAAGCCCTTGGGAACGGCTACGTAAAGCCAAATCGTCGTTGCCATTGTCAGCAAGGTAAAGAGAAGAATTTTCTTTTGATGATTAAGAGCCCAGGTAAGAGAGTAGGCGTACTTTTCGACTAATTGTTCAAATTTTTTCGTACTCCATCGCGCCAGGCTACTTTGCTCATCTCGTGATGAACGCTTTAGTAAGCGGGCCGACATCATCGGGGTTAATGTGAGAGATACGACTGCAGAGATGATGATAGATACTGCAAGAGTGACAGCAAATTCTTTGAATAAACGGCCCACGACGTCGGCCATAAATAGCAAGGGAATTAAGACGGCAATCAACGAAATAGTTAGAGAAATAATAGTGAAGCCAATTTGTTTTGAGCCTTTTAAGGCGGCTTCAAGCGGCGGGTCACCGGCCTCAATGTGGCGCGCAATATTTTCAATGACGACGATTGCGTCGTCGACAACAAATCCTGTAGCAATTGTTAAGGCCATCAAGGTCAGGTTATTAAGCGAAAAATTCGCAAGATACATAAATCCAAACGTACCAATTAATGAGAGAGGAACAGCCAGCGCAGGGATGATTGTTGCTGAAAAATTCCCAATAAAAAGATAAATAACGAGAATAACGAGTAAAACTGAAATTGTAAGTTCGATCTGGACATCTCTTACTGAGGCTCTGATCGTCGTCGTTCTGTCAGAAACAAGTTTTACGTCGACTGCCGATGGCAATGAAGAAGATAGTTGAGGGAGAATCGTTTTGATTCGATCAACCACTTCAATAACATTCGCACCTGGCTGACGCTGTATGCTTAGGATGATAGCGGGTTGGTCATCAGACCAAGCTCCTAATCGATTGTTTTCTGGTGCTTCAATGATTTTCGCTACATCACTCAAACGAATGGGCGCACCGTTCTTGTAGGCGATTATTTGATGACCATAGTCAGCTGCCGACTCGAGCTGATCGTTCGAGTCTATTGTCGATGCTCGGTTGGGTCCATCAAAGCTACCCTTGGGTGAATTGACATTAGCGTTAGCAATGGCAACTCGAAGATCATCCAGACTTAAACCTAGATTACCCAGTTGTTTCGAGTTAGCCTGTATTCTGATGGCTGGCCTTTGTCCACCGGCAATGCTAACGAGCCCTACACCTTTTAGTTGAGAAATTTTTTGGGCTAATCGTGTATCAACCAGATCCTGAACTCGAGTCAGCGGTAATGTTTTTGAGCTTATGGCTAATGTAACCACGGGTGTATCTGCAGGATTGACCTTGCTATAGATGGGCGGGGCAGGTAAATCTTGTGGCAGGAAAGTCGTGGCGGCATTGATAGCCGCTTGTACTTGCTGCTCGGCGATATCGAGGTTCATACCAAGCGTGAATTGCAGAATAATGATCGACGAACCGCCGGAGCTGATCGAAGACATTTGGTTTAGCCCTGGCATTTGGCCAAACTGCCGCTCTAGTGGTGCAGTGACTGATGACGTCATTACATCTGGACTAGCTCCAGGATACAAGGTGACGACTTGTATTGTTGGAAAATCCACCTCTGGCAATGAAGAAACCGGCAATAATTTATAGGCAATCAACCCAGTGAGCATAACGGCGACCATGAAGAGTGCTGTCGCAACCGGCCTAAGTATAAAAATTCTTGAAGGATTCATTGCACCGTTTGATGGTATTTAAATTTAAGGAGCACTGATTGCACTAATAATGAAGTTTTTTCGTTGATTGGCAGAGCCAAGTCATTAAATCTATTACTATCGTTTCGTATATCGATGCGTACTCGCCAAAAATTTTGCATTAAGTCAGCATCACCTATTGTTTTTTTGGGTTTGCCAAAGTATCGGTGGATTTTGTGGTTGTGGATTCAGAGTTAGCTGCTTTGTTGCGTGTGTGTTCTTCGCTAGATGGTGACTTATCATGCAGATTGCTTTGTGGACCTTCGCGTGTAGATGATGTACCGCCTCTTTTGCTTGAGGGTTCACTGACGATTACTTTGGCGCCGTTACGTAATTTGTCAGTACCATCCACCACAATGCGGTCACCCGCGTCTAATCCGGACTCGATAAGTACTTTACCGGCATCGACTGGTCCAAGTTTGACGGGCACAACCTCAACTGAAGTCCCATCTTGCGTCAATTTATAAACAAAAATACCAGCAGTGCCTCGCTGTACTGCTGTGGTCGGCATGGTGAG
>CANGJE010000068.1 GCA_947454305.1 Oxalobacteraceae bacterium | reverse complement strand
TTTTTATCTACCCAAGATTGCTAGCGGTGAATTACGTCTGCAATCGATGGGCGTGACAGAGCCGACCACAGGTACCGACACCACAAAAATTAAAACGACCGCTGTTAAAAAAGGCGATCGCTATGTAGTGAATGGTCAAAAAGTTTGGATTAGTCGGATTCAACACTCTGACTTGATGATTCTGTTGGCGCGCACAACGCCATTAGCTGAGGTTACGAAAAAATCCGAAGGGATGTCGATATTTATCGTGGATTTACGCACAGCGATCGGCAACGGCATGACCGTTCGTCCCATTCGCAATATGGTGAATCACGAAACCAATGAACTGTTTTTTGAGAATTTAGAAATCCCTGTTGAAAATTTAATCGGTGAAGAAGGTAAGGGGTTTAAATATATTCTTGATGGTTTAAATGCAGAGCGCGCTTTAATTGCAGCTGAATGCATAGGCGATGGTTACTGGTTTATCGATAAGGTGACTAAGTACGTTAACGAGCGGATCGTTTTCGGACGCCCCATCGGTCAAAATCAAGGTGTGCAATTTCCAATTGCAAAAGCGTATGTGAATATCGAAGCAGCGAGTCTCATGCGTTACAAAGCCTGTGAATTATTCGATGCAGGGCAGCCTTGTGGCGCCGAAGCGAATATGGCCAAGATGTTAGCTGCTGACGCCTCATGGGAAGCCGCTAACGCATGCCTGCAATATCACGGTGGTTTCGGCTTTGCTTCTGAGTACGATGTTGAACGTAAATTCCGTGAAACACGCTTATATCAAGTCGCACCCATTTCTACTAATTTGATCCTCTCTTACGTGGCCGAGCATATTCTCGGTATGCCGCGCTCGTTCTAGGAGCTCCGTATGAAAACAAACGTCACCCCCAGCTCTCTGCTCGCTCACTTCGTTGCTGAACTTGAGTTTGATCATATCCCTGCGCCGGTGATGCGTCGTACTGAGGATTTATTTCTTGATTGGTTTGGGTCAGCTTTGGCAGGTAAGGTAGGTCGCCCTGTGCAAGCGATTGAAGCGATTGCACGTGAAATGGGTCCAACAGACGGTCGATCAGAAGTGTTGATTTCTCGTCGTAAGACCTCGCCTTTGTTTGCCGCGATGGTAAACGGAGCATCGTCGCATTACATTGAGCAAGATGATGTTCACAACGGTTCAGTGTTTCATCCTGCAGCTGTTATTTTTCCAGCGGTGCTAGCTGTGGCACAAGATCGCGGATGCAGTGGCAAGGAATTGATGACGGCATCGGTGGCAGGCTATGAAGCAGGCATACGCATAGGTGAATTTCTGGGCCGCTCGCACTACAGAATTTTTCACACCACCGGCACCGTTGGAACGGTGGCAGCAGCAGTAGCCGTGGGACGTTTAATTAATCTCAGCCCAGAAAAAATGCTGCATGCCATAGGCTCGGCCGGTACACAAGCGGCTGGTTTATGGGAGTTTTTAAAAGACGCAGCGAATTCAAAACAACTGCACACCGCTAAGGCTGCATCGGATGGCTTGCTGGCTGCACTATTGGCTGAAAAAGGTTTCAGCGGCGCGAAGCAAATTCTTGAAGGTGCCAAAGGGATGGCCGCTGGTATGTCAGATGATGCTAATCCGGCGTGCTTGACTGATCGTCTGGGTGAGCGCTGGGCCACTATTGAAACCTCATTCAAATTTCACGCTTCTTGCCGCCACACGCATCCTGCGGGCGATGCCTTGCAACAGGTAATGAAAGAGCATGGTTTAAAAGCCGATCAAATTGCACAAGTCATCACCCATGTGCATCAGGGTGCTATCGATGTGTTGGGTCCGGTCGTTAACCCAACAACCACGCATCAGGCTAAGTTTTCGATGGGCACTGTCTTGGGTTTGCTAGCAGTTCATGGCAAAGCGGGTGTGCGCGAGTTTGATCAGAGTTATCGCGATAAAGAAGTTGGTGAATTTTGTGATCGCGTCAGCATGGTGCTGGATCAAGAAGTCGACGGTGCGTATCCCGTGCGTTGGATAGGTAAAGTCACTGTCAAGACTACCGATGGTCGTGAATTGCATGGCCGAGTCGATGAGCCTAAAGGTGATCCGGGTAATACACTCAGTCGCCCTGAGCTAGAGGCGAAGGCGATCGAATTGGCCGACTTTGCAGGTGCCGCGACGGCTGCAGAAATGAATGCCTCGATGGAGGATATCTGGGCTATTTGCGATAAAGCGCGCGTCAATGATTTACTGCCGCCTTGGTCGCAGGAAGTTTGATCTATTGATTGAGTATAAGTGTGTGCGTGAGTTCGTTGGTAGTTCTCTAACCGCCTACGACCACACGTTCTACAAACAATCCCAGACCCACGATCAACACGATAGCCGACAAGCCACGTATGGTCTTTTCTTCCCACTGTGTTTTGCGCAGCTGAATTAGTAGCGGCACAATAATCAGCACCGCAACTAGCTGACCTGCTTCAACGCCCAGATTGAAATTCAACAGTGAGAGTAATAGGCTGTCTTTTGGCAAACCTATTTCTTTCAGCACGGAAGAAAATCCAAAGCCGTGCACTAAGCCGAATAAAAAGCTAATTGTCCAGCGCCGTGAAACAGCAAAGCGAGGAAAAAGATTTTCAAATCCCACGTAAGCAATCGATAAAGCAATAATGGCTTCTACGAACACGGAAGGCAAAGTAATGATATCGAGAGCCGCTGCACCGAGGGTAATGCTGTGCGCCAGCGTGAATGCGGTAATGATTTTGAGTAGCTGAACTAAGTTACCGCCGCATAGAATCAGCGCCAATAAAAATAGTAGATGATCGTAGCCAGTCGCTATATGTTCAACACCGAGTAGAAAAAAACTCGCAGCACCTTTAGGCTGTTCAGCACCTTTTAGCGTAACGCTAGCCTCACGCTCCGTGGCAGAAAAATTCAATGAGCTGCTGCCACCACTCCAGGTGAGGACCGCGATGATGTGATGTTTTTCACCCAAGGCATCAGCCAGATCATCACGAATGACCAGATGGTTAGGCGCTGCCGGACAAACATAATCGACCTCCATACCGATAGGTTCGGAAGGAGGGCAGGACTGACCATCGGCGGTGACGGTAATTTTCTCATGCATGAGTCGCACGAGTTTTGCGTCGTCAGCGCCGGCAATCGTGGGCGTCAGTCGGTAAATGACTTTGTTGCCATCAATACCAATTGAGGCAAAACCTGTTGCATCGCCTGAGTGGGCAAAGACAGTCTGTGAAGCCAGCAGTGCCAGCACTGCCAGCAGACTGCAGAGCTTAGAGTTCATCGTTTTTTAGACGGAGCCGGAGACGTTGGTAGAGGGTTCTTACTGACAGCATCTATCATCGCCATCAAGTTAGTGATCTGGTATTCGGGAATAGTAACCGCCTCGGTGGCACCTACTGGCAATACATAACGGCTATAACCATTCGGGCTAACAATGCCCACTGAAAAACGTACTACTGGCTCGGTTTTCTTTGGGTTGTACACCATGATCAAAATGTCAGGGCGGCTGACACCGTATTCGTCTTTTCCAGGTTGCAGCGGTATGGGCTGCTCTTTACGAGTACGAGAAAACATGGCGACCGCTTGTGAAATGGTGTTAGCTGCCAATGGGTCCGCCCGGTGCGCATGTTCTGCCGCATTTGCAACATCTTGTTGACCATGATAGAACCAGATGCCCTTGTCGTCGCGTTCGAAACGATGCAATTGTCCTTTGCGCATAACTTCAATTGCACCTATCTCTTCCAGGGCGATAGGTATTAGCCATTTAGGACGATTACCTTCGGGCTCTTCTTGAGATTTGGCGAGCTGGCGTTCTTTTACAAAAATCAATGCCGCTAGTGCAAGAACAGTGATCCAAATTATGACTAGTTTGCTACGACGCTGACTCATCGACGCCTCCACCAAACAGCAACACCTAAAGCTGCCATCAGCATGGGCACTAAAATGAGTGACATGATGAAGGTTCCCTTCATTTGGGTATTGGTCATGCTGACGTAAGGTAGATCATAGGTACGAGCTTCAACGCCGATCAGGTTTTCACGTGCAGCGAGATAGTTGACCGTGTTGAGGAACAACGCTCCATTGCCCAAGATATGGTAATAGGAGTTAGTCGCAAAATCAGAATCGCCACCGACCACAATGCGTGAAGCTTTGCGAGTTGAGTCCGGCTTAGGTTCATTAGAACCCGTGGATTTTTCACCTCGAAGTTCCTGCATCACGAGTGCAGCTGATGATTCTGTTTTGGGATTAAAGCCCGCGCTCACCATCAAGGTTAGTGGACCATTACGACTCTTGCCATTAATAAAATCAGCACTGTTCTTAACGGGAGTGGTAAAACTTTTCCCAGATGAGTTAATCATGGGTCGAACCGATGTGCCCGGTACTTTTGTCGCGGCCGGGAAAATCGCGCGAACGCCAGGGAAGAAAGTTAAAGGCAAACGTGCAGTGATGTCATGACGGTTGTAATCGGTAACTGCAGGTGCCGATAAATCTGCCCAGAAATGACTTGCCTCATCAATCACCATGCCGTCGTCAAGCGTGATGCTGTATTCAGCTAAAACGGGATCAAGTCCGGTTTTTACAAACGGATCAATCAGAAACAATGCATTACCGCCGTTATGCAGAAAACTATCAACGATCTTAATTTCACCTGGGAGGAAAGGAAGTGAAGGGCCGATCACGAGAAGCACTGAGCAGCGGGACAAATCAGCGCCCGATTTCATCAATGCGACTTTCTCAACCAGATAATTCATTGCCTCTAACGCATTCCGAGCTTTGGCCATACCATGATTTTCATGGGCTACGGTTTTTGTCTCTAAACCGTGAGCATGTCCTGCTTCACCTTCGGTATGATCGTGAGACTCCAAGCTAAAGGGATCAGGTTCACCATGCCCATCGGTGAAACACGCCATTTGCTGTTTGCCTTGCGTGACGCGCAAAATGCCATTGGCGATATCGGTCTCAGTAGGACCATTAACGGTAATTTTGCGACCCTCGCTCTCCATTAAGGCGGTGCCTGGAAATTCAACACCGAGCAATTTAGCTTGCGATGGGTTGAGCATAGGATCGAAAAATTCGATCGTCATTTTGTCATTTTGCTCAACAATCTGCTGATACAGCTCTACCGTCTCACGCATGCCACGATCATGGAAAAAGGTGATGTGTACCGGCTTCGATATCGATTTAAGCATGTGTACTGTTTGCGGTGCCAGCGAATGTTCACCTGCAGCGGTCATATCCAGTCGCGCAGAGTACAACGATGAAACCCATGCAATCGCCGAAAACAAGAACAACATGCCGACGGTCATCAGCATCAATTCGCCACGTTGTCCGCGCAACAACTGCATCACGTCTATACGCAGTTGGTACAGCGAGAAACCACACAGCCCAAGACCGGCAATCAACAGCAAAATTGATAAAAAGGACGAACTAACAATCAGCGCACTTGCAAATAGCGAGGCCGCTAGTAACAGCACGCCTGCAATTAGAAATAAGCCGTAACGGAGTGAATTTTCCATGGATCAGATACTCTATGTGTTCGGTTCAGCGACGCAGTTGCAGATAGCTGGTGTTGAGGGTCAGTGCGGCAGCGATGACGGCAAGGAAATAAATCACGCCATCAGAGCGCAGCAGGCCACGTATGAAATCTGCAAAATGTAATGCAAAGGATAGATGAGCGACCAAATCGCGCATCATGATCGACGATTGCAGTTGCTGCAAATGACCTACAAACCAAAACCCTAACAAAACAGGAATAGTAATGAGCGCGGCGACAATCTGGTTTTCAGTCAGCGCTGAGAAGAATTGGCCAATCGCGATACAGGTCATACCAAGCAAAATAAAGCCAATATACCCTGAAAGAATATTCAAAGTCTGCGGAGTGCCATACAGATACAAAGGTATCAAGTTGATGCAGGTCGCTAGCGTCATCAGCAAAAAGATGGTTACTGTACCGAGGTATTTGCCGACCACCACCTGCCACGTTTGTATAGGCAGAGTCATGAGTAATTCCATGGTCCGCGCATTGTACTCAGCTGAAAAAATACGCATAGTCAGTACGGGGGCAATGATCAACAACAGAATGCCCATATTCTGTAATGTTGAATCCATCGTACCTACACCGGTTAGGAAGATGTTGTAGGTGAAGAAGTAGCCGGTACCCAGCAAGAAAACTGCGATCACGAAATACGCAATCGGCGAGCGGAAATAGCTCAGTATTTCCTTGGAATAGATTGCCTTTAGGCCTGTCATTGCGTTCATGCGGCCTCCTTGTGGTCAGCAGATTTTCCGGCTTCATGACCGATATAGCTCAAGAAGACATTTTCAAGTGTGGGTTGACGACGTTCAAGTCGATACAGTTCAGAGACAGACGTTGCAGCACGTGCTATGCGACCTTCGACACCTGCGTCATTCTGGACACGACATTCAATACTGAACACACCATCACGTACAGGATGGGGATGAATAATGGTATCTAGCACTCCCGCTACGGCTTTGAGTGATTGCTCAATTGCCTGTCTATCACCTGCAGCATCGAGCAAAACACTATTGCTTTGATCGGCAGCGCGTTGCAAGCCTTCCGGCGAATCGACAGCGAGTATGCGGCCGCCATTAATGATGGCTACACGCTGACAAATCAGCGTAACTTCAGGCAGTATGTGCGTAGAAATCAGCACCGCATGGTCACGACCAAAGTTGCGAATGACTTCACGCGTTTCTTGAATTTGTCCTGGATCTAAACCCGCGGTAGGTTCATCAAGTAACAAGACATCCGGTTCGCCGAGCAGCGCTTGCGCCAGCCCTACGCGTTGCCGATAACCTTTGGAGAGCTTGTAGCATTCTTTCGTCGTTACGGCTTCTAGACGGCAAGCACTGATAACGCGATCGAGATTTTGTTGAATACGTGCAGTCGGCACGCCTTTAGCGCGCGCTACAAACGTTAAATACGAGGTGACATCAAGAATGTCATACAGAGGAGGGGACTCGGGCAAATAACCCAATCGAGTCGCCGCCTGATCGCGTTGGTTCGCCATGTCAAAACCAGCGACTTTTACTGTACCTGACGTGGCCTCAGTAAAACCCGCAATCATGCGCATGGTGGTGGTCTTGCCAGCACCATTCGGACCCAAGAAGCCTACGATTTCACCTTTCTTCACATCGAACGAGATGTTGTGAATGATGGTTTTGGATCCGTAGCGCTTTACTACATTGGTTAGTTCTATCATTGCAGTCAATCATTACCACTTTAGTAAAAAAAAGCCCCCGCATGACGGGGGCTTTTCGCATGAAGCTAGGCAGTTATATTACTTCTGCCACTTGTTGCCGCCCTGTGAATCAAACTGATTCTTGTCGTGAGCCATCAACAGCTTAGCACCTTCCAGATCACGCATACGCTTCAATTTCTCGAGCGAATTTGTGTAAGCTTGGATGCTGAAGTTCAGACCAGCAGCGTAGCCATCCAAGTTTTCCTGCATCCAGACAGCATCTTGCGACATGATGATCACTTGGCCGCTGCCCAGTGTGACTTTCATCGACTGGTGACCAATTGTGTGGCCAGGAGTCGAGATAATCTTCACTTTGCCGTCGCCGAACAAGTCATAGTCGCCGTCGAGTTCATAGAAGTCGTAGTCACGAGCTGCTACCAGATCGTTCAGAACGAACGTACCGTTAGCTGCACGGCCTTGGAATTTCTCAGGCCAGTAACCTTGATACAGTTCTTTCTTCTGATACACGTGAACAGCTTTTGGGAACAAAGCGATGTTGCCGCTGTGATCCAAGTGGCTGTGCGATGACACAACAACTTTAACGTCGTCAACTTTGATGCCCAGCTTAGCCAACTGCTGATCGATAACGTCCGAACGCTTTTGGCTAGGCTTCAGGAAGTCGCAGCTACCGGCAGCCCAGTATTTTTTGCAGTTATCAGCGCCGTCGGAAATAGCAGCGTTGTTACCTGTATCAAATACTACGATACCTTTAGGGTGCTTCAGGATCCACATTGACACTGGGATCGTGATGTCTTTAGCTTTTGGATAAGTTGGGATCAGGCCTTGAATGTTAAAAGGACCGAAGTAACCACTGGTTGCCCAGTACAGTTCTTGCGATTGCGCTGCAGGAGCAGCGCTGATAGCCAGTGCAGCCAGCATAGAAGCCAACAAACCGGTTTTTTTCATGAGTCTTCCTCCGTGGTGGTGATTAATCGCCTTTTTATACGCGCGTACCGAATAAATCCCCGGCTTTAAACCAGCATAGTCAGGGACTTACATCGATTTTCTACTTTTTTGGGGAAAATGAGCGCACGAAAAATACCAGTCCGCTATTAACCTTGATCGCATGGTGCATGGTGCTTTCCGCCATGTCAACACCCGATTAGTTTGTTAAATAGCGTGATTGATCAGTTAAAGAGTGGGATGTTGCGCTGCACACAATGCGTAATACCATGACTACAAAGGAGAATAATTAAAACCACTGTTAAATTCATTCATGAATGATGCTGTGCGTGAGAATATGCTTTTGGTTTCGTATTTTCAAAATGGACTCTTTAAAAAACTTGTCTTGCCGAATAAATGCCGGTGGTTCAGACTCTTATAGTGGGTATATAAATAATAAAAAAATTATTGGCGAATTAATAATTATTTGATCAATCTATGTTGCGATTGTAAGTTAAACGAAAATTGATCAATGAGCTTGGCAAAACAAGCTACTACTGACCCAGATTTCCCCCTCGCTAACACTAAAAACCTGTTCCAAATCAATTAGTTGAAATGATTTCTTCATCGGAGACCTCAATATGAAAATCAAAACACTGTCCCGGATTTTTGTGGGTGCGCTAACTGCGCTAGCTGTATCAGGTGCGCTCGCGCAAAGCAAACCTACCGAGTTGAAAGTTGGTATCACGACCTTTCTATCGGGGCCTGCGTCAGTGTTTGGTGTCCCTGGTATGGCTGCGGCTGATTTGTACATTGAACAGCTGAATGCCGCTGGTGGCATCAACGGTGTGAAGATTGTTCCGACGTACATTGATGAAGGCGTGGGAGCAGACAAACTTTTGTCTGAGTACCGTCGCGTAGTTCAGGAAACAGGTACAAAAGTAATGTTATCTGCTGTTTCTAGCGGTAACTGCAACATCATTGCGCCAGTCGCTGAAGATTTAAAAGTGTTGAACATTTTGTGGGACTGCGGCACTGAAAAAGTTCTCGAAGAAAAGCGCTATCGCTATGTAACGCGCACACAAGCGAATGCCACCATCGAGATGGTGTCTACGGTTCTGTATCTCTTGAAAACCAAACCCGATATCAAAACCATCGCGGTAATGAATCAGGATTACGCATGGGGACGCGATTCATGGGAATTGTTTCGTAATGCGCTGCTCGCACTCAAACCGGATGTAAAAATCGTTGCTGAGTTGTTTCCAAAATTCGGTGCAACCGACTACTCCACCGAAATTAGTCGTTTGCAAGCATTGCATCCTGATGTGATCTTGTCGACGTCATGGGGCGGTGATTTAGACACGTTCGTGCGCCAGGCTTCACAACGTGGTTTGATGAAATCATCACTGTTGGTCTTGCCACTGGCCGAGAGTTCACTCGAACGCTTGGGCACAGCCTTACCGGACGGTGTGATTGTTGGTGCGCGCGGTGACCATTACTTCTTGCATCCACAATACAAAGATGAAGCTAAGCTGAAAAACTTCACCAAGAAATTTCAAGAAAAAACCGGCGCTTATCCTATCTACCCTGTGTTCCACATGGTGCAAGCGTTGGATGGTTTAGTTGCGGGCTACCAAAAAGCGATCAAAGCTAATAAAGGTCAATGGCCTTCGACTGAACAAGTGGCTGATGCTATGCGTGGTCTGGAGTTCCGCGGTTTGACTGGCACCGTAAAAATCCGTGAAGACGGACAAGGCTTGGAAGATCAGTTGTTAGGCGTGACGCATAAAGTCGCTGGTTACAATTTTCCGGTCCTAGAAAAAATCACTATTTATCCCGCTGATTTAATCAGCACACCGGTTGGTCAAAAATCACCTGAGTGGGTCAAGACAATCAAACCTGAATTGTTAAAAAATCCTCGCTTTAAGCAGATCAACTGATCGAGGCTTTGGTAGTCACTGTTCTGTCATGCCGAATTGGGTATGACAGAACGTATTGATTTTATTCTGACGGTATTTGAAAGACGGCTATGTCGCAGGACATTTATATTTTGGCGGTGTTGGACGGCTTGTCCTACGCCGCTTTGCTTTTTCTAGTCGCGCTTGGCATGACACTCGTGTTTGGCGTGATGAATATTGTGAACATGGCGCACGGTAGCTTTTATGCGCTAGGTGGCTATATGGCCGCCACGCTAGGCTTATGGGCCACGGCTCATGGCGCTTCTCCGGCATGGTCACTCTTAATACTTCCATTAGCAGCAATCATCGTGGGCATTGTGTTCGGTGCCTTGATGGAAACCTCGCTGATGCAGCACATCTATAACAAAGATCCGATTCTTCAATTGCTGATTACCTTTTCAGCCTTCATGATTTTTGAAGATTTGCAGCGCTTGGTGTGGGGTACGCAACCTTACTTTGTCTCGGATATCGTTAACTATTTAGGTACCGCAGATATTTTAGGTATCACCTATACACGTTATCAATTGATGGTGGTGCCGGGTGTCGCTTTAGTCGTGTTCGTTGCTTTGCGCAGCTTTTTAAAATTAAGCAGCGTTGGTCGACAAATCGTTGCGGTATCACATAACCGCGAAATATCGACTGCACTAGGTATCAATGTAAAACGCATATCGCTACTGACGTTTGTAGTCGGCTCTATCCTTGGCGCGTTGGCTGGTGCATTAGCTTCACCTACTGTCTCGTGGGTTCCGGGTATAGGCGGTGAAATGATTGTTTTATCATTTGCGGTGGTAGCAACTGCGGGTCTAGGTCAAATCGAGGGGGCGTTAGTCGCTGCGATTTTGATTGGATTAGCGCGATCGTTCACTGTGTATTTACTCCCCGAACTCGAAGTCTTAATACCTTTCCTGATCATGGTGTTGGTATTGTTGTTTAGGCCGCAAGGATTGTTTTCCGTCGCGCAGTCTAGGAGAGTGTGATGAACCGCGCGAAAATTGTCGTCATCTTATTAGCGCTAGTCGCTTTGCTGCTGCCCGTTGCCTTGCCATGGATTAAAACACCCTTAATTCTGGGTACGGCATTTGGTATTGCTGCGTTAGGCATCTCCATTTTGATTATCTCGGGTCAGATTTCATTTGGTCATGCGATGTTTGTATGTGCTGGTGGCTATGCTGTTGCATTCGTCTCCAGACAATGGACTCACTTGGATAGTGCGTGGCTGCTAGCGGTAGGCGCCGCAACAGGAGTCGTGCTCGGTGTTGTTGTGGGTTCATTCGTCGTTCGCTATCGCGCTATTTTCTTTGGCATGCTGAACTTAGCTTTATCCATGGTCTTGTTCGCAGCGTTGGGTAAGTTTTTTAACTTAACAGGCGGTACCGATGGCTTGCGTCTGGAACGTGCACCATTCTTTGGTATGCATCTCGAACGTGATGCCTTTGAAAGCGTGTTGTTAGTGGTCGGTGTGTTGTTGGCGTTGCTCTCCGGCTGGTTAGTGCAGCGCTATTTGCGATCTGTCGCCGGGCAGGCGTTAGCCGCTATTAAAACCAATGAAACGCGTCTTGAGTATGTCGGCATCTCTGCTTACCAAACACTGTGGATTGGTTACATCATCTCAGCCACGTTATGTGGATTATCCGGTGCGATCTTCGCTATTGCGCAAGGTTTGGTGACTCCTGAAATGGGCTATTGGGTTCGTTCTGGTGAAATTGTGTTTGTCGCTATTTTGGGTGGTGTGGGTCATCCCGTGGGTGCATTCATCGGTGCAGGTATTTTTGAGTTCGTTAAATTATTTGCAGCGGCCTATCTCACGGGTGCCTGGCAGATGGTGTTAGGTTTTGTTTTGATTGCGATGGTTTTTCTGGCACCTCGCGGAATTTCCGCCATGCTTGAAGAACGAGCCACGGCTAAGCGGGAGGATGTATGAGTACACCGCTATTACAAACGAAAGATCTGCAGCTGGCCTTTGGCGCAGTGGTGGTCGCAGACCATATTGATTTTTCACTGACTGAGGGCGAACGTTTAGCAGTTATCGGACAAAACGGTGCCGGCAAAACGACGTTCATCACTAAATGCACTGGCTTGATCAGGCCGCAGGCAGGTCGCGTTTTCTTTGAAGGTAAAGACGTTACTGAACTCTCGCCACGTGCGATTGCGCTGCGCGGCATGGTTCGCTCGTTCCAATTGCCACAACTATTCACTGAGCATTCTGTACGCGACTGTATTCGTATCGCTGCGGCAGGTAAGCGTAACCGTTTGGGTTTGTGGACGCCCTTGGCAAAGGCGGTTGATGACGATGAGGTACAACGCATATTAACAATGG
>CANGJE010000067.1 GCA_947454305.1 Oxalobacteraceae bacterium | reverse complement strand
TGTTAAACACTAAATGCACCGCTCCGAATCGTTTCATCGCTGCGTCTGCCAGCGCTTCAACTTGCTCACCTTTGCTAACATCACAGAGTTGGAAGATGACTTCAGCGCCCGCTGCTTCTAATTCTTTGGCAGTATTGGCTAACGCCTCTTTTTGTACATCAGCCAGCACTAATTTCATGCCTAAGCTGGCACCTAAAAATGCAAATTCGCGACCAAAGCCACTGGCTGCACCTGTGATAACAGCGACGCGCTTACTAAAATTTTTCATCGTAGTCTTCTAATGATTTAGATTAATTTGACTAATTGTTTGCCGAAATTTTTTCCACGCAAAAGTCCGATAAAAGCTTCCGGCGCACTCGCTAAACCTTGTGAAACCGTTTCGCGGAATTTCAATTTGCCACTCGCGACTAAGCCTCCGATTTCGCCCAATCCTTCGGGCCATAACTCCATATGCTCAGATACGATGAAGCCTTGCAGCATTAAACGCATCGACAAAATGACGCGCATATTATGAATAGGCATGGGTTGACCGTCATATCCCGAAATCAAGCCGCACAGCGCGATACGACCATACGGATTCATACGAGCCAGTACCGAATCCATCACCACACCACCGACATTTTCAAACAAGCCATCAATGCCATCTGGAGCAGCTGCTTTGACATCTTTATACAGATTGCCGCCCTTGTAATCGATGCAGGCATCAAAGCCTAATTCATCAACAACGAAATCACATTTTTGCTTACCACCTGCAATACCGATGACGCGGCAACCATGTAATTTTGCAAGTTGTCCCACCACGCTACCCACTGCACCACTCGCTGCGGATACAGCGATAGTCTGACCGGCTTTCGGTTGAATAATTTTATTCAACCCATACCAAGCAGTCATGCCAGGCATACCTACTGCACCTAAATAAGCTGACATAGGAATATGGGTGGTATCAATTTTTTTCAATAGGGCGCCATCTGATACACCCATTTCAGTCCAGCCAAGCATACCGACGACTGTATCGCCCACCTTAAATTTTGCATTCTTAGATTCGACGACCTCGCCAACGGTGCCGCCAATCATGACTTCATCCAGTGCTTGAGGCGCCGCATAGCTTTTTACATCTTCCATACGCATACGCATGTAAGGATCAAGCGAGAGATAGTGGTTACGCACCAAAAGCTCACCCTCTTTTATTGAGGGAACGGGTTTGGTCTCAAGACGAAAATTTTCTGGAGTCACCACACCTTGTGGGCGTGATGCGAGAACCATGCACTGATACGTTGTCATGACTATTCCTTTGTGGAGGGAGATTTGCTGGAAATATCTAGCCGATTTGTATGCTTAATATATTTGAAGGTGCCCATCGCTTTTGCAACCAATCGATCGCCATCGTGTAAATCAGCTTCACAAAAGCATAGCGTGGTTGATCGATGAAAGGCATGACCACTCGCTACAAGACGATGTCCAGGTTTGCCGCTTGGTTGAAGAAAACTGGTTTTCATTTCGACGGTGACACACGGACGTGATTCTGCATCAAGCGATCTACCCGCCATTGCCATTGCCACATCTAGCAAGGTCATCACCACACCACCATGGGTGACTTGCCAGCTGTTCATGTGACGCGGCTCAAGATTGAGGGCGACTTGCGATTTGCCGCCTTCCATACCTAAATATTCGACACCGACTTCGTCAAGAAAGGGAATGTCGAACGGAAATGCAGTGCTAGACATAATTAGATGATTACCGCCGAAACACCGCCATCTATCGCCAGCGTTTGGCCAGTGATGTGCTTACCCGCTGCGCTGGAGAACAAAACTACAGCGCCTTTCAAATCTTCATCATCACCCAAGCGACGCAAAGGTGCGCGTTGTATCGCATCTTCGCCCATAGTCTCGAGTAGGCCACGCGACATTTTCGAAGGAAAAAATCCGGGTGCGATGGCATTAACAGTAATGCCATATCTTCCCCATTCACCCGCTAACGTGCGAGTGAAATTAATGACGGCTGCTTTGGAGGTGTTGTAGGCGAGTGTCTGCATGTTGGCGCCATTGCCAGCAAGGCCAGCGATCGATGCAATATTCACGATGCGACCATACTTACGCGGAATCATGGATAGCTTGCCTATCGATTGCGAAAGCAAAAAAATGCTGCGCACGTTTAAATCCATAACCTTATCCCACGCTTCTACCGGATGATCTTCAGCTGGAGAGCCCCACGTTGCGCCTGCATTATTGATCAAGATATCGACGTGACCCAGATGTTTCATCGCCGCTTCAGACAGTGGTTTGATGGATTCTTGTTTACCTAAATCAGCAGCGATGGCTAGTACATCGATACCCATTTTTTTGAGATGCGCAACGGCTTCATCTAATTCGTTTTGCTTACGCGATGAAATAATTAATTTGGCGCCCTGCTCGCCCAAGGCCTCTGCCATTTGCAGACCCAGCCCGCGTGAGCCGCCGGTAATTAACGCAGTGCGACCAGTGAGATCAAATAATTGTTGGGTTGTGTGCACGTGGCCTCCAGTATTTTTGTTATTGGGCTAAATAGTTTTAATTTAATTTACTTTACTTCGTAATCCATGCATTGCCGATCAAGGCGCACTGCGCCGACAAAAGGCTTGAGTGCAATGTGCTGTGGATGATCTTGATAGGCTTGTAATGCGGCTAGTGACTCAAATTCAGAGTACAGCACTACATCATAGGTGCAGTCATAGCCTGGTTTAGCTAACGCCACTTCAAAGGTATGGATGCCGGGAACAACATCGGAGCAAGCATCTAGCAAGGCTTTCATTTTTATGGCGTTTTCTGATTTATCAGCACCTTCGGCATGATCTTTGAGTCGCCACATCACAATATGCTTAATCATGGTCGTTCCATTCGTAGAATTTGCAAGCAGGGTTAAAACCAATCGTCCTGCATGGCTAATGTAGTGGTATCTAATGAATCGAGTAAATCCAACTGTGCATCGACGCGCGGCAACTCCCAACGGAAAAACCAATCACAGGCTTGCCGTTTACCCGCATAGAATGATTGATCACCGCGTTCGGCTGCATGAGCTACGATTGCTTGTTCCAACCATATCCAGCTCAAGACTAAATGACCAAATGCTTCAAGGTAGACCGAGGCATTTGCCAGCGTTATATTTAAATCGTTTGTTCCGTGCAAAATTTCAGTTGTGTGAAGAAGGCGTTTCCATCGCTTGCCTAGCGCCCCACTGTGCTCAGTCAGTTGACACTGTTCAGCGCGCACTAAGGTATGAAGAATTTTTTCAGATAACAACGTCATCGCGGCGCCGCTATTCATCACTACTTTTCGACCTAGAAGATCGATCGCTTGGATGCCGTGCGTGCCTTCATGAATGGGATTTAAACGATTGTCGCGATAGAGTTGTTCGACGTTGTATTCGCGAGTGTAACCATAGCCACCATGAATTTGTATCGCGAGATTATTCGCTTCTAAGCACCATTGGGATGGCCACGACTTGGCAATCGGCGTCAGAATGTCGAGCAGTAAAGTAGCGGATGTTCTGGCTTCAGTACTATCAGCCGTTTTTTCTTCATCGACTAATCGAGCGCAATACAAAATCAGCGCCAGCCCACCTTCCACATACGATTTTTGCGCTAACAGCATGCGCCGTACATCCGTGTGCTCTATAAGAGGTACTTGTGGCTGTGACGGATCTTTATTTGCGGGAGGTCTACCTTGTGGTCGATTGCGTGCGTAATCCAGTGACTGCAAGTAGCCTGTATAGCCCAGCATAACTGCGCCAAGACCGACACCAATACGTGCCTCGTTCATCATGTTGAACATGGCAGCTAAACCGTGGTGCAATTTACCGACTAAATAAGCGACGGCTCCGGGCTTGCCATGCGGTTGGTGTTTTCCTTCACCAAAATTCAGCAAACAATTGGTGGTGCCACGATAGCCCATTTTGTGATTTAAGCCTGCGAGTACAACATCATTACGCTCGCCTAATGATCCATCGTCGTTGACCAAAAATTTTGGAACGATGAATAAAGAAATTCCTTTAACGCCAGGAATTAATTTTCCATTCACATCAGGAGCTTTGGCTAGTACTAAATGAATGATGTTTTCGGAGAGATCATGTTCGCCTCCTGAGATCCACATCTTATTGCCGCGCAGGCGATAGCTACCATCGGGTTCGGCGATCGCTTGAGTGAGAATGTCAGACAAACTTGAACCGGCCTGTGGTTCAGATAAACACATGGTGCCGAAAAAACGTCCAGCCAAAAGGGGTTTTACAAATTGCTCAATTTGTTGCGCCGAACCGCATTTCAACAGCGTGTTGGCATTGCCAATGCTGAGCATGGGGTAAGCAGACGTCGCTACATTGGCGCCGTTAAACCAGGCGAATCCCGCTTTTTCAAGTAAGCACGGTAGTTGCATACCACCGAGTTCGGCATCATGACCCGCGGTGATGAGACCTGCCTCAGTAAATGCATCGAGTGCTTGACGCACTTCGGGAATGATATGAACACGCTCACCATCGAAGTGAGGTTCGTTTTGATCTGATTTCTTATTATGATTAGCGAATTTATCGGTCGCTAATTGTTCGCACAGATCGAGAACGGCATCAAAGGTTTCGCGACTATGCTCTGAAAAGCGCTGGCGCTGAATCAGGGACTCAGCATCCAGCCATTCGTAGAGAAGAAAATCCAGGTCGCGTCTGGATAAAATAGTTGATGCCATTGCGAGATTGACGCAGCGTCAGGTGTTTTAAACGCTATCAGACAACTTCAAACAATCCGGCAGCACCCTGTCCGCCACCAATACACATAGTGACAACTACAAACTTAACACCGCGACGCTTACCTTCGATTAACGCATGACCTGTTAAACGTGCGCCAGAGGTACCGTAAGGATGACCAACGGCAATCGCACCACCATTCACATTCAAACGGTCCATAGGAATACCCAGCGTATCAGCGCAGTACAACACTTGTACGGCAAAGGCTTCGTTCAGCTCCCACAGGCCAATGTCATCAACTTTTAAGCCTGCTTTTTTCAGCAGCTTAGGTATGGCATAGATGGGACCAATCCCCATTTCATCAGGCTCACATCCCGCCACTGCAAAGCCGCGGAAAATACCTAGCGGAGTTTTACCCGCTGCTGCGGCTGCTTTATCGCTCATGACAATCGCAATCGACGAACCATCCGAAAACTGGCTGGCATTACCTGCGGCGATCACACCACCGGGAATCGCCGTACGAATTTGTGACACGCCTTCGTACGTTGTGTCGGCACGAATACCTTCATCAACGGATGCAGTGACTTCGCGCGTAATGATCTGACCAGTCTCTTTGTCAGCGACAGCCATCGTTGTGGTTAGTGGAACGATTTCATCATCAAATTTGCCCGCGGCTCTGGCCGCAGCAGCTCGCTGCTGACTTTGAACACCATAGTGATCTTGGCGATCGCGTGCAATGTTGTAGCGCTTAGCTACCGTCTCAGCGGTTTGCAACATGGGCCAGTAAATTTCTGGCTTGTGTTGATTCAGCCATGCATCGTTCACCATGTGCATGTTCATTTCGTTTTGTACGCACGATATCGATTCAACGCCACCTGCAGCATAAATGTCGCCTTCGCCTGCAAGCACGCGCTGCGCAGCTGTTGCAATGGTTTGCAGACCGGAAGAGCAAAAGCGATTAATGGTCATGCCAGACGTCGTTACCGGACAGCCGCCGCGCAAGGCAATTTGGCGCGCAATATTAAAGCCGGTTGCGCCTTCGGGATTGGCGCAGCCAATAATCACATCTTCAACCTGCCCTGCTTCAATGCCCGCCCGCGAGATAGCGGCTTGCAGAGCGTGCCCGCCCAAGGTCGCTCCGTGAGTCATGTTGAAGGCGCCTTTCCAGGATTTGGTGAGAGGCGTGCGTGCAGTAGATACGATGACGGCGTCGGTCATAGGAGTCTCCAATAGAGTTTGTTTTGTTCTCGTCGGCAGCAACAGTGCCTGCGTCGCGCTTAGGCCCCAGATTTCCATAATTTCCGCTAGTTTGACTAACTTTGCGATGGAATAGTGGCCCTAGCAAAAGGCTTTGTCTGAGAATAGCACAGCTAAGAGCACGACCGTTCGATAATCGAGCATAGCAAGCAGAGGCTCGCGTAAGTTTCTGTAAGTTTTCAGCAAGTTGTGTGTAAGCTTCAGTCCCTACACTCGCCTGCATTGTGCGGTATTGCATTCGCGCAATAATAATTGTAAAAATATTAAGGAGATATCATGGCTACTGCCGATGCGCAAGCACAAGGCATCTCGGCTGAAGAACGAAAGGTTATTTTCGCCTCTTCGCTGGGTACTGTTTTTGAGTGGTATGACTTCTATTTGTACGGGTCACTCGCCGCCATCATTGCTAAACAATTTTTTGCCGGCACTGATCCGAATACTGCATTTATTTTCGCCTTGCTGGCTTTTGCCGCTGGTTTTCTGGTTCGTCCATTTGGCGCCATCGTATTTGGCCGTTTGGGCGATATGGTGGGACGTAAATACACCTTCCTAGTCACCATTCTGATTATGGGTGCTTCGACGTTTATCGTCGGACTGCTGCCTAACTACGCCAGCATTGGTATCGCCGCTCCAGTGATTCTGATTACTCTGCGTATTTTGCAAGGATTGGCGCTCGGTGGTGAATACGGCGGCGCAGCTACGTATGTTGCTGAGCATGCTCCTGACGACAAACGTGGCGCGTTCACGGCGTGGATTCAAACGACAGCGACTCTGGGCTTGTTCCTTTCGTTAATGGTGATTCTCGCGACGCGTACTGCGATTGGTGAAGAAGCTTTTGCTGACTGGGGCTGGCGCATTCCTTTCCTGGTCTCGATTTTCCTGTTGGGTATATCGGTGTGGATTCGTTTATCGATGAATGAATCACCCGCGTTCCAGCGTATGAAGGACGAAGGCAAGATTTCCAAAGCGCCTTTGTCGGAAGCTTTCGGCCAATGGAAAAACCTCAAGCTCGTTATCCTTGCGTTGATCGGTTTAACGGCTGGTCAGGCCGTGGTTTGGTACACAGGTCAGTTCTATGCCCTGTTTTTCATGACTCAAATCTTGAAAGTGGATGGCCCTACGGCCAACATTCTGATCGCCGCATCGCTGTTAATTGGTACGCCATTTTTCATCGTGTTTGGCTCACTCTCAGACAAGATCGGTCGTAAGAAAATTATCATGGTCGGTTGCGTACTGGCTGCGTTGACTTACTTCCCACTTTTCAAAGCGTTGACTCATTACGCTAACCCTGCCCTTGAAGCGGCACAAATCAACTCCCCAGTGGTGGTGGTGGCCGATCCTGCAGAGTGTCAATTCCAGTTCAACCCGACCGGAACCAAGAAGTTCACTTCGTCCTGTGATATCGCCAAAGCTAAACTAGCTGCAGCTTCGGTGAACTACAAGAACGAAATCGCCCCAGCGGGAACGGTGGCTTCAATCAAGGTGGGCGATAAAACGCTTGAGTCCTACAGCGCCGTTGGTCTTTCTAAAGATGATGCTGCTGCCAAGGATAAAGAATTCACTGGTCAACTAAAAGATTTGATCAAGGAAGCGGGTTATCCGGCCAAAGCAGACTCAGCCCAGATTAACAAACCTATGGTTCTGTTACTGCTCTTTATCTTGGTGCTGTATGTGACGATGGTGTACGGTCCGATCGCTGCGATGCTGGTTGAGATGTTCCCAACACGTATACGCTACACCTCGATGTCCCTGCCGTATCACATCGGTAACGGCTGGTTTGGCGGTCTATTGCCTACTACCTCGTTTGCCTTAGTTGCGTATGCAGGTGATATCTATTTCGGCCTCTGGTATCCAATCGTCATCGCATTGATGACAGCAATTATTGGTTCCATTTTTGTCGCAGAAACAAAAGATAACGATATTCATCAACACTGATGATCATCATGTCAAAAAAAACCGCCGGTTCGCCGGCGGTTTTTTTTTGTCCAATGACTTAACCCTGCCCATTTTTTTCAAACGTTTTGCACTTCTGATGCACCACTCAAAAATATCTCAGCAGTAACGCAGTGCTGACACTTTTTGCGAACTAGCAAAAATCCCTTTGGCCGGAAATCCTGTTTTTTTGTGTGGCCCTGAGAAACTATTGCCTGATTCCTTAGGCTTATTAGCCATTGGCTTACCAAGGCCATTGCATCAATCGTTGCGCCTAAGGCACATCTCGCAAGCCAAATGTGGCAAAGCTCACACATTGTGAGTTTTAAAGCTGCACTACCCACTATCTCGATGGAACTTTTTTGATTACATTCGCCATTAGCACTGTTATCTAAAAATTAATAAATTGCTCTTGGATTCCGTGACTATAAGGTGCGGCGTCTGTAATAGCGATCATCAAAGCATGCTGGAGGTAGTATGGACATCGAGTGGCTGGAAGACTTTTTAGTGCTATCCGATTTATCCAGCTTTACTCGCGCAGCCCAGAGTCGAAACGTAACCCAATCAGCGTTTAGTCGGCGCATACGCTCATTGGAAGACTGGATAGGCATTCCCTTAATCGATAGGGACACCGTACCACCCCGCCTTACGGTCGCGGGACATCTGTTCCGAGATGCGGCAAGGGAGATGGTTAGGCAACTGCAAGATACACGTATAGCTTTGGGCCACAAAACGCGTGCTTTCTCTGGCGTCAAATTGTTTATATCCCATTCGCTAGTCGATCATTTTTTGCCGGAATGGGTACAGCATCTTAACCACCGTATCACTGGCTTGAAGCTCGACGTCACCGCTGGGGAAACCTACGATGGCATGGTGGCCCTATCCGGTGGTCGTTGTGATTTGCTGATGGTTTACTACAGCTCTATTGCACCAATGACAGTCGATGAAAAAGCCTGTGCGTCGATCGTTCTAGCACATGACCGACTCATACCCGTTTGTGTACCTAATGCTGAAGGAGAACCTAGGTACTCCCTGGGTAATGTGGATAGCGGCTCAGTTCCTATTTTGGTCTACCCGCCTGAAACATTCTTTGGAAGGCTGTTAAATGGTGTGGTTCGATTTGGGCCACGCACACCACCTTTTAGCATCGTCGCGCAAAGCGCTTACTCGCGAGTTCTGCGGGCCTTAGCACTGAATGGTTCAGGCATCGCGTGGTTGCCTGAACGCTGTGTCCGTGACGATATTCAGCGTGGAACTTTGCTGAACGCTGGTAGCGAGCGTTGGAATACCGATATTGAAATCAGACTTTATGCGTCCCCAGAAAGAGCCAAGTTGCTCGAGTTTAATCTGTGGGAAAACATCAGAGATTGGCAAGAATCCGGTCTTGCCACCATTTGATAATTCGTTAGCCCAAGGGGAGAGCCAGTGAAGATTGTGCTGAAAATCATGGGAAACACGCTTTACCAACGGATCACCAAAGCAATCGCGTCTGCTAAATCCCCATTTCCACGTTCAGGGGTGGATGGCAAGCTGATCACATGGCAATTGCTTCCCTTGGCCCCACCATTCACCTCCGACTATGTAGAAAATCTCTCCAGTGAGCTATCGGTAGTCATTATGGAAGCACAAGATCTGGCAATCATCGAAGATGTTAGAACGATAGAGCGACGCGAATCGCTGCATGCGCGATCGGCCCACGGGCCAACGCAAGAGATATCTCCGGTGATCATGGTTCTCGGTCGCGAGATTGCTGCCTCTGAATTGCTCGACATGCCAGAAATTGTTTTTGATTGGCTGATCGAGCCGGTCTCTCTAGACGATCTGGTTCGTCGAATTTTTTCTAGCTTAAAACGCAATCAACGGCTTCGTTCAGAGTTGGGTTATGGTGTTTTAACCTTGTTGCCCGATTCTCGTATGCTCTGCTATGCAGGGGATACGGCTCAATTGACTGCCTCTGAAGTTGCGGTTGCCGAACTCTTTCTTAATCACTTCGGGACACTGATTCCAACCGAAGATATTCATTTGCTTTTCAAGCTCTCGGGTCGGTCTACCGAGGGCAGCAATATCCGAGTCACTATGTTTCAGTTGCGCTTCAAAATCGAGGCTGTGACACGGTGTCAGTTTACGCTCACGAATTCGTACAACTCGGGCTACGTTATGCGGCACGTTAATTCTTACGATGCTCAACCACCGGCAAACCCGTTAGAAGCCTGGCAGGACACAGCCCACAGCAATGGTGGTGAGCCTAGCTGGCTTTCAGAGTCTCCCAGCGTGCGTTAGGGGTTAGTTGCATGATTTGCGGCATAATTCTGGCTAATTACATTAAATGCGGCGGCAGTAAAACCTATGCCGCGTTGCAGCCAGAAAGCCGAAATAAGTCATGGTTCACCCATCAAGTACCTCTGCATCGATCAACCTAGAACACGTTGCCAGCTGCGCCCTACCTACTCCCTGGGCGACATTTGATTTGCATGTTTTCCTCGAAAAAAGTAGCGGCAAAGAACATCTCGCTCTGACATTAGGCGCTGTGAATGATGGCATGCCTGTGCTGGCTCGCATTCATTCTGAGTGCCTCACAGGGGATACTCTATTCAGTCTTCGATGCGATTGCGGTACACAGCTTGAATCAGCGCTCAAACACATCGCCAAAGAAGGTCGAGGTATATTGCTTTATCTGCGACAAGAAGGTCGTGGTATCGGTTTGGTGAATAAAATTCGCGCTTATGCACTGCAGGAGTCAGGTGCGGATACCGTCGAAGCGAATCACCAGCTGGGTTTCGCCGACGATGCGCGCGACTATGCTTTGTGCGGTCCACTGCTACATCATTTCACTATTCAGTCATTACGTTTACTGACGAATAATCCACGTAAAATTACCGCGCTTGAAGAGCTTGGCATACACGTAGATCGGGTCGAGCATGTCGTAGGCAGCACGCGCTTCAATTCACACTATCTGGCAACCAAAGCACATAAGTTAGGCCACCTACTCCCTCAAGGCTCTGCGCCAACCCACGAATCAGTGCAGAAACAAGCTGCTTCAGTGATCACCAAAAAATAAGTCTTTCAAACATCGGTGCTCGCCGTTTTATTTTTTAAGGTACAACAACAATGACTACTACGCTGCTATTTACACCCATAAAACTAGGCCCCGTCGAATTACCTAATCGTATCGTCATTTCTCCTATGTGCCAGTACTCTGCCGTTGATGGCAATGTCAACGATTGGCATCATGCGCATTTAGGATCGCTTTCTCTCTCTGGTGCAGGCTTGCTTTACATTGAAGCGACCTCAATCACTCCAGACGGGCGAATTACTCCAGGTTGTGTCGGCTTATATACCGAACAAAATTTTCAAGCCTTAAAAAAATTAGTGGATAGTTTGCGTGCTGTATCGCCTATCAAGTTAGCGATTCAATTGGGTCATGCTGGCCGTAAAGCATCTAGCCACAGACCTTGGGAAGGTGGCGAACTTATGACGCCAAGCGAAGGTGGATGGACTACCTTTGCACCCTCTGCGATTCCTCACAAAGAAGGCGAATTAGCACCGAAAGAATTAAGCAAACAACAAATCAACGATTTACTAAAAGCTTTCGCTGTAAGCGCGCGTCGTGCACGCGATCTCGGTTTAGATGTCATCGAAGTTCATGCAGCACACGGTTATCTCTTACACGAATTTTTATCGCCCTTATCGAATGCTCGTACTGATGAGTATGGTGGTTCTCTCGAAAATCGTATGCGCTTTGTGTTAGAAGCCTTTGAAGCCGTTCGCTCTGCCGCCGGACCGAACATTGCAGTGGGAGCCAGACTATCAGCAACCGATTGGGTAGAGGGCGGTTGGGATGTAGAGCAAAGCATCACGTTGTCAAAACGCCTGCAAGCTATGGGTGCAGATTTTCTTGATATTTCGTCCGGTGGTGTGTCACCGCATCAAAAAATTAGTATAGGACCAGGCTATCAAGTGCCGTTTGCCGAAAAAATCAAGGCTGAGTTAAGCATTCCTGTTATGACTGTGGGTTTGATCACGGAGCCAAAGCAAGCAGAAGAGATTCTTCAACAGGGCAAGGCTGATATGGTGGCACTTGCACGTGGCATGATTGCCGATCCGCGCTGGCCATGGCGCGCTGCAGCAGAGTTGGGTGGAAGTGTGCAAGGCTCGTCGCAATATTACCGCTGCCTGCCGTCTGGCTACCCTTCCGTCTTTGGGGCAATTAAAACCTCTCAGCGCTAAGACTGAAAAATGTCTTGTCAGGCTAATTACAGCCGGACAAGCAACAAGATCGCTGAAGTTAAGGGAAGTTAAAGGCATGGATGTCCCCTTTAAGAATTTTCACTCTAGCTTGAAAATTACGCCGACTTCATCCGCCTTTGAACGTGGACAAGGAATACGTCGTTCAATATCATGGCGGATTAACAAAAAATAACAATGACTTCACTGATAATCAGTATGTAGTGAATGTCGATCCAAGTTTTTTCAGGAGATATGCTTATGTGGTCACAAATTTACGACCCATTCAACAACGTTTGGCTTTCAAC
>CANGJE010000066.1 GCA_947454305.1 Oxalobacteraceae bacterium | reverse complement strand
AGCATTTAGGGCTTCACTTTGCGTAGGCGAAAGATCACTGTGTGTACTAATCAGTGCCTCATAGAATCCATCCGGATCAGATAAATTGATGTCGGTAATTAGTGCGCTCATGTAGTCACTTCCTGCAAACTCGCTTTATGTAGTGCTGTTTGAATAGTCTTTTTATCAAACTCACGCCAGCGAGCCGCCACGTGCTGGTCGGGCCTAAATAAATATGTCGTTCCTGGTCGTGCGTCATAGCGCTTAGCGAGTAAACCTTCGCAATCAATAATCGCGCGCTCATGTTGATCAACCTTATCTTGTTTACCTGCCTGTGAGATAAGCACTTGCCAGACAGACAAATCAGGTACATCCAAAGTTTGATAGTGATCCACAAAAACCACGACAGAAAATTCATCTCCGAGTAATTGCACAAACCAATCGCGCTCACCTTTAGCATGCAGGATAGGTGCATCACTTGCGGGCGCTCCCGGACACATAGCACCGTCGAAAATTTCGGAGTCCGCCGTATTTAATGATGAAGCGTGATAGGTAGAGGGCAAAGACAATCGCCCACTATTCACCAGACGGCGTGCGAACGGATGCTCTTTAGCTAGCGAGAGCACAGCGTCACGGAAAATTTTACTCGCATGATTTTTAGGGGTGATGAAATCCGTCGACCGAGTCGAATTTAAAATATTTTCATCCGCTGCCAGTTCACGCTCTTCGCCATAGGTATCGAGTAATTTATCCGAGGCGGCGCCATGTAATACGAGCGCAAGCTTCCAGCAAAGATTGTCGGCATCTTGTACACCACTATTTGCGCCACGCGCACCAAACGGTGATACACCATGCGCTGCATCGCCTGCAAAAAGAACGCGTCCATGGCGAAATTTTTCCATTCGCATGCAGGCAAAGGTATACACACTCACCCACTCAAGATCAAAATCGACATTTTCACCTAGCAAAGCACGCACGCGAGGAATTACGTTTTCAGGTTTTTTTTCTTCTTCAGGATCTGCGTCCCAACCTAGTTGGAAATCAATTCGCCAAACATCATCGGCTTCTCGATGTAGCAGTACTGATTGATTCGGATGGAATGGCGGATCGAACCAAAACCACCGCTCGGCCGGAAACGGAGCTTTCATCTTAACGTCAGCAATCAAAAACCGATCGCGAAATACGCGTCCCTTACTTTCCAATCCCAAATACGATCGTACCGGACTACGCGAACCATCAGCCGCAATCACATAGTCAGCGGTCAATGCATATTCGCCGTCGGGGGTCTCGATAGTGACTTCCGCATAGTCAGTGTTCTGAGATACGTTAACAACGCGGTTTTTCCAGCGTATCTCTAACAACGCTAATCGTTGCGCTGATTCATAGAGATAGCCTTCTAAATAATACTGTTGAAGATTCACAAAGGCCGGGCGTCGATGACCTGGCTCCGGCAGTAAATTAAAACTGTAGACCGGATCATCACGATAAAAAACTTTACCTACATTCCACGACACGCCTTTATCGACGACCGCATCACCACAACCCAAACGATCAAAAATCTCCAAAGTGCGTTTTGCGTAACACAGCGCTCGCGAACCCACCGAAAGAGAATCATCATCATCTAGCACCACAACGCGTATTCCGCGACGCGCTAAATCAATCGCTGCCGCTAATCCCACCGGCCCTGCACCCACCACCACCACCGGTAAATGCATCGGTGGCTTCTGCCCAAAATCTGCGGGTCGCTGGTAGGGAAATTTCAGATGTTGATAATCTGGCTGCATACGTAGACTCGTCTGGCCACTTACTGTTGCAGCGCGTGCCACATCTCTTTATCACGCTCGGCCGTCCAGATTCGCGGGTGCTTAATACCTTTGGCTTCATCCACAGCGCGTGTCACATCAAACGGAAGACAATGCTCGTAAATAAATACATGGCCAAATTTTGCATCCATGTAGGAGCGCACATGAGCCATCGCCGCTTTCAGATCATGTCCAGCTGCGACTGCCTCTTTTGCACTCGACAGTAGTGTGGTCACAAAATCACGTGTGTAATCCAGTCCCGCATTCACCTGCTCTGGATTGAGTAATGCAGGACCACGTCCCGGCACAAGTTTTTGTGCGCCCATGGATCGCAAGACTTCCAGCGTCGCTGGCCACTCTTCTAATTGCGCATCGCCGGTATAAGCAGCCGCTTCGTACTCGACCAAATCACCAGAGAACAATACTTTTTGCGAAGGAATCCAAACTATCGTGTCGCCTTTGGTATGCCCCATACCGACATGCATAATTTTGACTTCGAGTTTACCCATAAATAGCGTCATTTCACGCTCGAACACCAAAGTCGGCCAAGTCAAACCAGGCACCGACTCCACTCCAGCAAACAAACGAGGAAATCGATCGATTTCCGATTTCATATCGTGTTCGCCACGCTCAACAATCAGTTCATACGTGCCACGCGATGCAATGACCTGCTGCGCTCCTTCATCGAAATAGGCAGACGCACCTAAGACGCGAACCGCATGGTAATGCGTCAACGTTACGTACTTGATGGGTAAATCAGTGATCTCACGTATATGTGCAATCAGCGACTGCGCCATGATCGGGGTCGCCGTGGTATCAATCACCATGACAGAATCATCGCCAATAATCACGCCCGAATTCGGATCGCCCTCGGCGGTATAGGCATACGCGTTGTCCGACAACTTAATAAAACTAGTTTTCTTTTCCTGCAAATCAGCTTGCGATGCAAAAGGCTTGGCACTCATGAATGTCTCCGTAACAAGAACGCGTAACCGATAGTGAATAACCATCTGCGTCACGAGCCTGATGATTGAATGGCAGTGCCGGGTGCAAACGCATCGTCGCAATTAACGTTAAAACGCGTCGTTACACTAGGCAGCGAGTGAAACCGAGGGTAAGATAGAATTCGTTTTAGGTCAATCCGTTTGTTATTAACGAATTATTCCGAGTGGTTGACTATGTTAGTAAAATGAAATCGGCATGACTGACCAACCCAAAAATACTGCTGAAAAAAGTCGTCGAGGCATACAGTCCATCGAGATCGGCGGCCGCCTGTTGACCACGCTAGTTGAAGAAGGCAGCCCCATGAGTCTTGGTGACTTAGCCAAAAAAGCAGGCATGCCATCGGCCAAGGCCCACCCTTACCTAGTGAGTTTTAGCAGCTTTGGCCTGATAGAACAGGATCTGCTCACCGGTCGCTACGAGCTTGGACCCTTCGCGCTGCAACTCGGTTTAATCAGTCTTCAACTGTTAGACCCTGTACGAATTGCTATCCCGATGATTACTCAACTGGCCGCCGAAATCGACCAGACAATAGGCTTGTCGGTACTCGGTAATCAAGGGCCCACCATTATCTACATTGCGGAATCCAGTTACCCCATTCACGTCAACATGCGCACGGGTACAGTGATGTCGATTCAATCGACCGCCACCGGACGCGTATTCGCTGCCTTCCTGCCGCCGCGTCAGGTTGAACGCATGCTATCGCAAGAAAAACGTAATGGCATCGCGGCAGCATTCGGCGCGCAAGGCGTAAAAGCCGATACGCTTGAGAGCTTGTTAACGGATGTACGCAAACGAGGCATGGCGCGTGTACAAGGAGAACCCATCCCAGGAATCAATGCCATCTGTGCACCCGTGTTCGAGCACACAGGCGCGATTCGGCTAGGTATTACGGCGATTGGCCCCGCCGGAAGTTTCGATGCCAACTGGAGCGGAGTGATTGCAAAAAAAATAAACGCTTGTGCAAAAGCGATCTCACTTCGCCTAGGTTACCAAGACCCTTAACGACCTCGTTCAGCTAGTACTTGATGCAGCGGGCAGCAAATCCTCATTTCCGGTACGATCTACTGCAGTGATTGACGCATGAGGTGTACATGAAATCGATGCTAGCAAGTCTGCTCATGGTAGTGCTGTCTCAGCCCGTCTTCGGCGCTGAGTGGAAACTGATTTCCGAGACTGAAGATAAAGACAAAACGGTCAGTTGGTATGTTGATATGACCAGCATCGTGCATGAGGAAGAGTATTTGCGCGCCTTTCTTAGAACCACATGGTCAGTGCCGCAATTCGGCCCCGACAACACGCCCTATCAGTCGTCGACCTATCTGAATTATTTTGATTGCGGCTCAGGCAAAATTGCTTACACCGGCAACGCCTACTATCGCGCTATGGAGCCGGCTGGAAAACCACTGCATCAAGAACCGGAAAATCCAGTTGAAAAACTTAAATTTCAGACAGTAAAGCCTGGCTCAGCGGGTGAGGCACGTATGAAATTCGTTTGTAAATTTCGCTCGAAAAATTTCTTAACTCAACGATCGATTACTTCGCCAACTGGCTAGCACGACGCTACGCTGATTAATTTCAACGTCTGCCATAAACGGCTTGAGAAAAAGAGGCACAAAAAAACCGCAGCTAGAGCTGCGGTTTTTTTTATCGGTCTACACATTAAACGCGGCGTTTGTATTCACCGGTACGTGTATCGATTTCAATCTTATCGCCCTGCCCCACAAACAAAGGCACGGATACTTCAAAACCTGTTGTGATTTTCGCTGGCTTCAAAACCTTACCTGAAGTATCACCTTTAACAGCGGGTTCGGTGTAGGTAACTTCGCGCACGACTGTGGTTGGCAACTCAACCGAAATGGCCTTTTCATTGTAGAACACCACTTCGCACACCATGCCATCTTCGAGGTAATGAATAGCATCGCCCATGTTTTCCGATTCAACTTCATATTGGTTGTAATCGACATCCATGAACACATACAACGGGTCAGCAAAATACGAATACGTTGCTTCTTTACGATCTAAGTTAACGACGTCAAATTTTTCATCTGACTTGTAAACAGATTCCAAACCCGCCTCGGTCAGCAGGTTTTTCATTTTCATCTTGACCACAGATGCATTGCGGCCAGATTTAGAGAATTCGGTTCTGATCACGACCATAGGCTGACCTGAGACCATAACGACATTACCAACGCGGATTTCTTGGGCGGTTTTCATAGTGATTATCTGAAGTAACTGAAGTGACGAACCCACGAAACTAAACAAAAGTCTTGAAAGGGATCAGTCATTGAAAAACCGCGAGATTTTACCTGATTTTGCCCGCGAACCGAATAAGTTGACCCGATAACTCGTCCACCGATGCCACATGCGCCGACCAGTGCTTGTAATACGGCGGCAGCGCTGGCCGTGCTTTGCTAAAGGCGGACCAATCTAAATGGGCGCCGACCTCACCATTCCAGGCCTGCCAAAAAGCCTTCACAGCCTGTGCATTCTCTTCGCTCAGGCCATGACAATGAAGATCGAGGAAAGCCGCCAGCTTAATCAGATGCGCATCCTCTGCTTGTTGGTACAACTGCCAGACAAAGGGCTGTTGGGCCCAGTGGGCGCGAACCAGACTGTCTTCTCCCCTAACAAAATTGACATCACAACTCCACAGCAAGCGGTCATAGTCATCGGGATGCAAGAAAGGAATAATTTTTATCGTTAGCTGACCTGTGGTCACTTCTCTACCAACGGATAAATCATTCCCCATGAAGTGAGTTAAGGCTTTTGTTGCCACACCTTCGGGCACCACACACAGCGTGGGCGGCCCCAAACGCATCGCATTAAATAACTCATCTACCGGTGCATGTTCATAACAAAACAATGAAACTAACGAGCTACTAAGGCCAACATCTATTTCTAAATTTTTCAAAAACGCTGTACGAGACTCGGCATCAAATGCAGCGCGCGCTTGCATCAAATTATCTTCTCTAAGCAAGCCACCTGATTCGGATACAAAACCCGGAAAAAAGAAATACTGCGTGAGCGATAAACGTGGATGCGGTGACGGCAAACCATGACTTTGCACAGCCCATGATTCAGCCGACAAATACTCTAGATTGATCCATACAGGAATTGGGCTTGCTTTAGCCATGCGATTAAGCATGGCATCCGAGAGTCGACAAGCAAATGCTTCAATCACTAATTCAGCCGGCTGATAATTCAACTCCGTTTGATCATTCCAAGCGATGACCTGAAAGTCATCCAACCATTGCTCAGTTAAATGTGCATTCAACGATGGTTGCAACCGCTTCAGACACGATAAATTATTAATCCATAACCGAACCGATAAACCACGCGCAGTCAGTGCGCGCGCTAACCGCCAGCTAACGCCCGCATCACCGAAGTTATCAATCACCTCGCAAAAAATATCAACTGTCTGTAGTGAATTCATAGGACATACTTCGAACAAACGTAAAACGAAAACATCGTGTTAGTTCAGCCATGCGCCGACACAGCGGCTCAAATTATTAGTAGCAAACATTTTTTTTCATACCATGGCAAACTGTAAGCGACATTAGGGTAGTAATCCCCCGCGAATCTCCACAATAGTTCAACAACGAGGCTTTGATGAAACGATTTTTTTTATTACAGGCTCTAATTAGCCTGTTGATTGCTGGCCCCGCTATCGCAAAAGATGCCGATATGTGCGGTGAATATACCAGTGTCGATATCGGCGAAACCCGCGTCGAGATGGGCAGCAAAGCTACGTTCATCCATTTTCGTTCGGCGACCCAGATGTTTGCCACGGAAAGCTCTCGTTTTCACCAACTGAGCGGCCAATGTACAGGCGGTGCCATGGTGTACGCGGATGGTGGCGTTGAGGCCGAGGGACTGTGCGCCGTCGAAGACACCGAAGGTGATGTGCTGACGTATGCATTCACCCAAGGTCGCACGGCGCGTGAAGGCAAATTCATGCGTAAAGGTGGCACGGGTAAATTTGCCAATGCTCGTGAAACTGGTTGGTACAAACCCGTTAGCCTAAATGGTGAAGTCACTACAGGGAATTGGGGGGGCAAGGGCACGTGTAAGTAAACCCTATCCGATAAAAATTTCAGTCATCACTACGATGACTGAAATTTTCTTGCTAGTTAGGCCTCTGCTGCCGCCTGCCGCAATGCCTGTTCAAATACTTCCGCTGGCTGCCCGCCTTGTACAAGATATCGCTCGTTGATAATCACTGCAGGGACCGACTGTATGCCTCGTGATAAGTACAGCTGCTGACTTTGTCTAACTTCGTTGCGAAATTCATCGCTACTCAAAATATCTGCTGCACGTGTGCGATCCAAACCTGCGCGCTCAACTGTATCAAGCAGTACCTCATGATTCGAAGGATTTTCACCCTGTGTGAAATACGCCTCCAACATAGAGCGCTTTAATTTGTGTTGTGCTTGACTGCCGTAGTCAACATCAGCCCAATGCAGCAAACGATGAGCGTCGAAGGTATTGTAAATACGCTTGCGACCTGCCTGATTAAAATGAAAGCCTACCTCTGCTCCACGCTGCGCAATACGTTGCTGATTGACGGCCACCTGTTCAGGCGATATCCGGTATTTATGCGTAAGGTGCTCAACAATATCTTCACCTTCGGATCCCATGTGAGGGTTTAACTCAAACGGCTGAAAATGGATTTCTACGTTAGCCTGATCTTTCACGCTCGCTATGGCTTGTTCAAGCGAAGCTAAGCCCACAGCACACCAAGGGCAGGCAATATCGGAAACAAAATCAATGCGTAGTGAGTTCATTTATTAGCAGTCAAGCAAGGGAAGATGAGGAAGATGCTAGCACGAGTCTCTGTGCGTGAGCTAAGCTAGCCGGTATGATGTTGAAAATCTGAATTTCGATAACCTGCTTAAAAGTCATCTCACCATGAAATCGTCACTGATCTGCGCCGTCCTTCTGACATTCGTATCCTGCTCTGCTATCGCAGCAGACCAAGCCACACCTATGGCTGATATTGAACCCATGCCTGTCATGGTCCCCAAAGCGGCAATCACTGCGCCAAACCCGGCTGAAGAAGCCACTGTTCAGTCTGGGTCGGCACTCGATGACTTTTCATTTGCGGCCAAAGCGCAAACAATCAGCCCACGGGCGACGAGCAGAACAGTAGCGAAATCACAGAGTCGCAAAGGAAATTACTCCATCTGCAAGAATTCTGATCACGGCTTTGCCCTGCAGGTCAGTTACTCGGCCTGAGCTTCGCTGCTAAACTACATATGAAAATAACATGCAAAGTTTTCAAAAATGAAACCATCGTCCAACCGAAAAGGAATGAGTATTGCCAGCTCGGTACTGGGTTCGGGCACGCGCCTGCAAGGAACACTTCAAGTTGAAGAAAGCATACGCATTGATGGCCGATTAGAAGGCAACATAGAGCAATCGGACGGCAAAGATCATTGGGTAATCATCGGCCCAACCAGCGAAATTATCGGTGACATCCACGCGCAAAATGTACGCGTTGCTGGCAAGATCATCGGTAACATTTTCGCTAGTGGTAACGTGGAATTAGCCAACGGTGCTGAAGTGCGCGGCAATATCAAACACAATGCCATTACCGTTGAACCAGGCGCGAGCGTGCATGGGCAATTGATCGCGAATGATCATGACGAAGCCCCTGTAATAAAACCCACTCCTCCTGCCATTACCGATTCAAGCAGCTAACTACTGCTCGCGTCAGGCACCAGACTCACAAACTCATCTGCATGCCACTCCACATACAAACCACCATTTTTATGATCTGCATGGCCTATTTGGCCTTGCACGGCGCGATATGGTTTGCACTCTCTGAACAGCGTAATACGCAAGTACGTCTTTGGTGTATCTCGGGACTGGTTAGCGGTCTATCGGTCGTGTTGCTATCTTTGCGTGAGCAGGTTGGCGATTTTATGTTCATCTATGTAGCACAGCTATTGATGTTAATCGGGAACGCTGGACGTCTGATTGCATTGCGCATGTATTTACTTGAGCGATTAGGTCCTGCCATCATCGTGCATAGCATAGCGGCTATCTGTTATTTTTTGTGGATCACCAGCGCCTATGAAGCCGGAACATCCAATACAACGCTTGCAATAATGTTCTTTGGCTTTTATACCTTGCTTTGCTTCGATTATTTTCTTGTGGGTTACACCGTGTACCCTCGACTTGCCACCTTGGGCCCACGGCTAATGATGATGGGTGGACTAACGCTTTGCATCTCGCTAGGCTTTAAAACCTTGATGATGATGGCAGATCTGGGGGCCAAGGACATCTACGACCCCGGTATTGATCAGTATGTGATGATCGCAGGACAGTTCATTGCTATCACTCTTATCAACATCGGATTTTTGCGCATATTTCTCGATTTACGCGAACAAAAAAACGTCAAAATTGAACGTAACCTAGCGGCAGCCGAAGCTGAAGCAGCCATGCTGGAACGGCACCGCAGCGAATTACAAAATTTGCTCATCGAACGTGAAGAAATCATCCGCCAACTGACTCTCTCAAATAAAACAGCTGGCATGGGTGCGTTGGTTGCCAGCCTTGCACATGAACTCAATCAACCTCTGTGCGCGATACGATTAAATGCTCAACTAGTCGAACGCAAACTCAATATGCCGGAATTAGATGTTAACGGCGCGCGCAAATTTTTAGATTCCGTGATTATGGATAATCGGCGTGCGGCTGACATCATCACGAAACTCCGCGGGATGTTTGAAAACTCTGACCGTGAGCAAGGACGCGTAAATCTCGACGAAGTTATTAAAGATACGCTTGCACTGGTTGCACCTCGCGCCAAGGAAGAACAAGTGACCCTACATGCACAACTTGCTACTGGTTTTTCTATTCAAGGCGATGCCACTCAACTACAACAGGTGATACTGAATTTACTAAACAATGCTTTCGACGCACTGGATGCGCTCGATACACCGAGAACGATTACTACACTGAACAGTCAAGAAAATTTACCCAAAATTATCAGCATACGCAGCGAACTCAATGATGATCGACTGCTGCTACACGTAGAAGACAACGGCATAGGCATACCCGACGAGTTGCAATCCTCAGTTTTTGAGCTATTCAAAACGAATAAAGCTCAAGGTATGGGCGTTGGGCTATGGCTATCAAAAACAGTCATCAATGCGCATCGTGGTGATATCCGTTTCACCAGCACACCGGGAGAAGGCACGCTGTTCGAAGTAAGCTTACCAACTCACTGAGGAGACTTCAGCTGAACCTGGCACCCGTGCTAATCTATAATTAATTCTGCCCCCCCCGCATCAGTAATGACTTACCTGAGAACGCGATGACTAACACAAAACGCTTTATGATCCGCTCGGTCCTTGCCTGTGTACTGGGCTCCACTCTGCTTTCTTCTGCAGAGGCTGCGGTCTATCACTGCACCATTAAAAGAATACGTGGCAATGATTTCGTCTGCCGCGAATTTCCCAATCTATGTAACTTTGTTTTTATCGCCGACGAAGCAAGTAAAAAAATATCCCGTAAAGATGAAGAAGAAAAGAAACTAGTCAAAGTTGTGACAGACAAATGGGATGAAAAGCTGATTATTGCGCATGAAGACCAGAATCGAATCGATAATCGCTTCATCGAGCAGTACTACTACAAGATTGAGCTTGGCTCTGGTAATTTTTTGATGGCTAACGAATACATGACCAACACCGGACGCTATTTGACTCAAGAAGATATCGACATGGCAGATAAAAAAAGTTTTTCTTACAATAAGCCCAAACTTTTTTCTGAGAAGGGCAGCTGCAATTTGAAGGCGAAAAACTGAGTAAGCAAGTAGCTAAACTCGCATAGCAGAATAACGCACCATAATTCCCCTAGCTGTTTCACTGTCTTTATACGGAACGGCGATCACCGCCGATAAGCTTATGTCGACTCAAGCAGTACGCCGCTATCGCTATTACGATCTCTTACTGGTGGCCTTTGTCACCGTACTGCTTTGCTCAAATCTCATCGGTGCTGGTAAAGCAGCCGTTATTACCCTACCCGTATTAGGCGAAGTGACTTACGGTGCAGGCATACTTTTTTTTCCTATCTCTTATCTGTTCGGCGACATACTCACTGAAGTCTATGGCTACGCTCATGATCGACGTGCGGTATGGGCAGGATTCGCCGCATTGGCATTTGCTGCAATGATGTCACTAGTCGTAGTGTCGCTAACGCCGGCGAGCGGCGATTACATGAACAACTACCAACAAGGTCTGGAAACGGTGTTCGGCAATACCTGGCGCATCGTGATTGCTTCCATCACAGCCTTCTGGGCCGGCAGTTTAGCCAATGGTTACGTCATGGCGAAAATGAAAATCTGGAGTGATGGAAAGCATTTGTGGATGCGAATGATAGGCTCAACCGCCGTCGGTGAAGCGCTGGATTCGTCGCTGTTTTACATGATGGCTTTTTATGCGATCTGGCCAACCGAGCAAGTTATCTCCGTTGCCATCGCTCAGTACTTCTTGAAAACGGGTTGGGAGGTCATCATGACACCTGTGACCTACCGCGTTGTGAACTGGTTAAAACGTCAGGAAGAAGAAGACTACATGGATATCGGTACTGATTTCACTCCATTCCGAGTACGCGTGTAGTTCATTCACATTCAATCACATAAAAAACGCCCTCGCTTCCACTAGGAAGCAAGGGCGTTGTCTATAACACTGACGTCTAATTAATCGGATTAGATTAGTTCATAACCGATCAGACAATTTTTTCCACTGCGGTTGCCAGATGCTGCACAGTACGATCGATATTCAATAGTTTTTCCAGACCAAACAGACCAATTCGGAAGGTGCGGAAATCAGCGCGCTCACCGACTTGCAGCGGTACACCTGCAGCAGTCTGCAAGCCCAAGGCCATAAATTTTTTGCCGTTTTGAATATCAGGATCCTTGGTGTAGCTCACCACTACGCAAGGCGCCTGAAAACCCGGCGCAGCCACGCTGGTAAAACCTTTTGACTCCAGCAGTTTACGCACTTTACTGCCCAGCTCTTCCTGATTTTTTTTCAGGTTCGCAAAACCAGCTGCCTGCGTTTCTTTCATCGTGTCACGCAATATGCGTAACGAATCGGTAGGCATGGTGGTGTGATAGATGTGTGAGCCTTTTTCATAGGTCTCAGTGATCTGTAACCATTTTTTCAAATCACATGAGTAGCTAGTGCTGGTTGTGGCATCAATTTTTTGTCGTGCACGCTCGCTCATAGCGATCAATGCGCAACAAGGTGAGCTGCTCCAACCTTTTTGGGGAGCGCTAATAACCACGTCAACTTTCGAGGCCACCATATCGACCCACATCGCACCGGATGCGATGCAATCGAGTACAAACAAACCATCCACAGATTCAACCGCCTCGCCTATGGCGCGCAAATAATCTGGGGGCAGAATCATACCGGCCGAGGTTTCAACGTGAGGGGCGAACACCACCGCTGGTTTTTCTTTGCGAATCCATGCCGTGATTTCCTCAACCGGTGGTGGTGCATACGCACCCTCGAAGCCCTCGGCGGGTTGACGACCCTGAATCACATGCAATTGATCTGAAATGTGACCCATCTCAAAAATTTGAGTCCAGCGATAGCTAAACCAACCATTACGAATCACCAGGCATTTATTGCCATT
>CANGJE010000065.1 GCA_947454305.1 Oxalobacteraceae bacterium | reverse complement strand
TCAGCGGATGCATCAAATACGTCAGCAACGATCGCTCCCCAGTGCGAATTAACACCTCGGCCTGCATGCCGGGGTGCAGGTTACGACTGCCTAGCGTCTTCAATCCTTCAGGCGTAATTTGCACACGAGCTAGGTAATAACTCATCGCACCCATCGGGGTGTTCTCAATGACTGCGTCGGTTGAGATGGAATCAATGACCCCTTCGACCACTAATTGAGGTGAATGGGCAAAGGAAGAAAACCGCACAGCGGCTTCATCACCTCTATTAACGCGATCAATCATGTGCGGGGGGATTTTTGCGTCGAGCATGACGGCTTCAGCGATTGGTACGATATCCATCAGCTTCTGTCCGGGTGAGACTACGCCACCCACGGATGCTAACGCCAAGCCGACTACTTGCCCATCGACTGGTGCGGTGATTTTTATGCGCGCCAAATCAGCAGAGGTTGCCTCTAAACGCTCGCGACCTGATTGCACTTCACGCCGCACATCGGCCAACTGTGCCCCGGCATCTTTTAATACTTCTTGTTTGCGCTGCGCTTCATGCATTTGCATTTCGGCGATTGATCGATCTAGCTTTTGTCGATTACCTTGAAGGTCAGCAATGATAGAACGCAGCTCGGCTTGTGATTGTTCAAGTTGCAGTACTTGATTGCGCGGCGCATAACCTTCGCGCGCTAAGTCTGACAGACTGCTTAACTGCTCGGCGAGTTTGTCGGCTTGCTGTTTGCGATTCTCGATTTGATGATCAATACCTACTACCTGCGCTTTCATCGCAGCGATATTTTCATGCAGTGCTTTGATCTCGTTTTGAAATGCACTACGGCGCGCATCAAACAATTGCCGCTGGGTCTGCATGTGCTGAGCTACTTGTGCATCTTTAGAAGCCGCCAGCAAGTCTGTATGAAATGAAATCGCTGGTTTGTTTTCTATTTCTGCCTGAAGGCGACTTTCCATCGCGCGTTGGCCCATGTAATTCTGTCGCACTGATTCAAAATTTGCGCGACTTGCTGACGCATCTAATTCCACCAACACATCGCCTGCTTTTACTTGCTGACCTTCACGCACTAACACGTGCTGAACTACGCCTCCGGTCATGTGCTGCACTGTTTTGCGTTTAGTTTCTATCGTCACTTGCGCCTGAACGGGTACGCCTTCGTCTAATGGCGCCCACGCTGCCCATGCTATAAATCCACCAAAGCCAATCACGACAGCGATTAATCCAGTTCGAATGATGGGCCCGGTATCGGTAGACAGCGCTGGACTATTCTCGATGACATCGGTAATACCCAGTCTGTTATCAGAGCTTAATTTTTTTCGCGATGGAAGATTCATATCAGTCTGTGCGATTAAGTCGTGCGCGGTGCGGGCACGAAATTTTCAAGTTGTCCGAACTGAGTCACTCGGCCTTCGGTTAATACCAAGACTCGATCGGCTAATTTCAATAAGCTGCGCTGATGCAGCACCATGAATACTGTTTTACCTGCCTCGCGCAACGATGCAATGGCTTTTGCAAGCGCGGCTTCGCCGGCATCGTCGAGATTGGCATTGGGTTCATCGAGCACAACCAAATCTGGCGAACCAAAGATGGCGCGCGCCAAAGCGAGCCGCTGTCGCTGTCCCGCTGATAACAAACGACCGGCCTGACCAATGGAAGTGTCGTAGCCATTCGGCAAACGTAAGATCATGTCGTGTATGTCGGCCTGCTTGGCTGCCTCGATAATTGCAGCGGGATCCACATTTCCAAATCGACAGATATTTTCTGCCACTGTGCCATCAAAGAGCTCGATGTCTTGCGGTAGATAACCAATACGTGGACCTAATTCGATACGCGACCACTGATGTATGTCGACACCGTCGAGTAACACGCTGCCTGATGTGCGCGGCCAAATGCCCAACAAGCAGCGCATCAATGTTGACTTGCCCGCACCTGAAGGGCCCACCACACCAACGACTTCACCTGCGACAAAATCGACGCTGATGTCGTTCAAAATAGGTTTTTCGCGTTGATGAGCGAATGCGCTTAATTGCTTGAGTTTGATAGTGGCTTTGATTACTTGCGCGGAGCGCTGACCCGCTGCAGGCTCATGCTCTTCAAGTAGTAAAGTCAGATCATTAAACGATTGTCGAGCGAGTACAAATTCTTTCCATGTACCGACCAAGGTTCCGATAGGTCGTAGTGCATTACCTAGCAAAACATTGGTTGCCACCATCGCACCCATAGAAATCTCACCACGAATAACTAACCAAGCGCCTAGCGAGAGTATGAGCGATTGCTGCACATACTGAACAAACTTAGAAAGCGCTTGCGCGCGCGCACCTACTTCTTGCACTTGTGTTTGTTCATGCAATGAGCGCTTATGCAGACGCATCCAACGCGTACGCAAATGACCGAGCATGCCCAGCGCATGTACCACTTCTGCGTTACGCAATTTTCCAGCAAGGTAGAAACCGGCTTGTTGATCTGATTTGCTAGCATGTTCATGTCCGGCACTCGTCATGCTTTGCGTAACGACTGCCAACAAGCCCAGTACAATCGTAAACCCTATGCCGAACCAACCTAGCAAAGGATGCATGAGGAATAAAACAAACAAGTAGATGAATGTCCAAGGCAAATCAAATAAAGCGATTATTCCGTTACCGGTTAAAAACTGACGCAAGCGAGTCAGATCGCCAAAAAATTTACCGCTATCGTTACGACGATTGCCCAAGTTAGATGCGAAGCTCGCTTCAAAGATCCGCACATTTAGCATTTCATCAAACCGTATGCCTGCACGCACTAACAGCCGGGCGCGTATCCATTCAGCGAAAGCCATCACAGCAATGAAGCCTGCGATGATCACTGTCAATGCCACTAAGGTGAGTTCGCTCTGACTAATCATGACGCGATCAAATACTTGCAGCATGTGCAAGGTCGGTGAAAGTGTCAGCAGATTGGCGATAAAACTAAATACGGCGACCCAAAAAAATTCTTTGCGAAACTCGATTAAGGTGGCGATGACAGGATGCTCACGCAAACGTTTGTGCAATCCTTGTTTTATAGCGAAGGTATTCATGCCGCACCTCCGCGTGCTAATTGCGGCGCGTCATCAGCGCGGCCGCCACTCACAGCGCGGGGTTTGCGAAGTGCTTCGAGTACTTCATCGCGCGGCCCGAATGCGGCGGCTTGGCCATCTCGCATTAACAATATTTTGTCGGCTGCTGGCAGCACGCTGCTGCGATGAGAAATTACAATCGTTGTACACGCTCGTTGCTTGAGTAGTTGAAGCGTATTCATTAACGCCTGCTCGCCAGCATCATCCAAACTGGAATTGGGCTCATCCAGCAAAACAAAATTAGGTTCGCCATAAATGGCGCGTGCTAGGCCAACTCGCTGTCGCTGACCGCCGGATAAAAATGCACCCTCTTCACCAATACGTGTATCTAATCCTTGAGGCAGCGCTTTTACTAAGTCTGTCAGGCCCACGCTATCAATCGCGGTGCGCACTTTTTCTAGATCGATGTCACTGAATCGAGCGATATTTTCTGCGAGTGTGCCATCAAATAATTCGACGCTTTGCGTTAGATAACCTATGTGTGGGCCAAGTTCTGCTTTATCCCACGCATGAATGTCGGCTCCATCTAACCTAACTTTGCCGCTATCGGTCGGCCACACGCCCATCAGCAAACGCGCTAGCGTTGTTTTGCCTGCAGCGGAAGGGCCGATGATTAGTAAGTTCTCGCCAGGATTGAGTTGAAAACTCACACCACGAATAATCGGCTGACGTGTTTGCGGTGCGCTGGCAATAACTCCTTCAACTGAGAGTTTGCCAACCGGCTTCATCAAAGGCATTTTTTTTGCAGGCGCAGTGATATCACCCAAAAAACCATCGAGCCGTTTATGGGCATCGCGAGCATTTACGACTTGTCGCCACATCGATACCATCGTTACCAAAGGCTGCAATACGCGCGAACCCAACACGGAGGCCACAATCATCATGCCGCCGCCGCCCAACAACATGCCTTTTAAAGTGAGCCAACATGAGACGGCAAGCATTAACGATCCCTGCAGCATCTGAATAAATTTTGATGTGGCTGTATTACTGCCGGCGGTGTCTGACGCAATCGCTTGCATACTCAAAAATTTACGCTGCAAGGCCAACCACCGTTGAGCCAAATTGCCCTGCATGCCCATGGCATGAATAACTTCTGTATTGCGCAGTACCCCACTTGCATAGTTTTGCGCTGCAATCGCGGACTGATTGGCGGCAGTGAGTGTAGGCATGGTCTTTTTTTCTGTCAGCACGCCAATTCCAAACTGCACCGCTAAGCCAATTAATGCAGTTACTCCTAAGATGGGGCTCAGTACAAAAACAAACACCAGAAAAATTAACGACGAAGGCACGTCAAAGCACGCTGACACCACAGGCGAAGAAATGAATTCACGCAAGGTACGAAGGTCTGTAAATGGCTGAGTGGTCGATACGCCATAATTTAGGCTATGCCGAAACGCAGCATCGTGAATGGGCTCACGCAGTATTTCATCGATCCGCAAACCAGCGATTTGTAGCAAACGGCTACGTACTGTCTCGAGCACTTCCATGAGTACATACACACCGATCACACATAACAAGACCATGAGTAAGGTAGTGATGCTGCGACTGGTAACAACGCGGTCATACACCACCAACATGTACACAGTGGGCGCGAGCGCTAATAAGCTGGTTATAAAACTAAATCCCGCCGCTTGACGATAGATGCGCGATTGCGACCACAACACATCGCTAAGGCGCTGTGTCATAAAAGCATTCGGGCTAATGGGGGTAAGGCTCACGTATGAATTTTTTCTTTATCTATTAGCTACTAATACTGATCGATTATCTGCTGTTTGATTCGTGTGATCGCTACATACACTGCATAAACGCTATTTAGCTAAGAGCGGATTGTCGAATTTAAGTATCGACCTAGTCTTTCTAAATATGTGTTCAGCGACATCAACTTGACACTTCGACAAAATTAATTAGTTCTGAATAAGGTCGATAGTTGCCCCACTACCGGCTCATCAAGCAAACCTGCAGCGTCATACAACCGCACGTACGCCAGCAAATAGCCATATCTCGCCTGTGCCAAGTCGCGCTGCGTAGTGTAAAACTGCTGAAGAGCATTCAATAAATCGAGATTGATGCGCACGCCACTTTGTATACTTTTACGTGTCGCTTCTAATGTCTCCTGCGCTGAACCTTCTGCTTGTTCTAATGCTTCGATGCGCGCGCGGCCACTAGCTACTAAATTGAATTGCTTTCGAATTTCAACTAACGCTGCATTGGTAGTGTCATCGCGCTCTGACTGTGATTTCGACATGAGTCGCGTACTCTGTTGAATGCTGGCGCTTACTGCACCACCAGAATAAATAGGCACATTTAGTTGCACGCCTACCGAGGTTAAATTCGTTTCACTGTTAATGAGTGCAATGGATTCCGACAAGTTGCGGCTGTAAGAAGCAACAAGATCTAGTCTGGGTAAATGCCCTGCTTGATTTTTTTTAATCTCTTGCGCAGCAATTTCTACAAGCTGACGGCGGGCGATGATATCGGGGTTGCGATCCAGCGCTAATTTTTCCCAGGCTTCTGCTGTGTCCGCTTTCAACGGCAACGCTAAACCACGACCTAGCGCAAATTCACCCACCAAATAATCTCGGCCTACTATCGCCTGCAATTTGCGTTGCGCATTGTCGAGAGTGTCTTGAGCCTCGATCACAGCGGCATTGGCTAATTCAAAGCGCGCACGAGTTTCAAGCACATCGGTTTTAATTCCCTCGCCTTTTTCAAAGCGCCGAGCATTGAACTGCTGCTGCTCTGCCAACGCGTCGCGTTGCGCCAAGATCAAGCGCTGCTGATCAATGGCGGACAACACTTCGAGATAGGCCGTTACTAGCCGAAGAATCAAATCTTGCGATTTACCCGCAAAAATCGCTTCGGCATAGTCGGCCTGAAAGCCACCCTGACGATAACGGGCCATCGCATCCATGCTGTACAAAGGCTGCCTAACCGACACCGATAGCACTTTGCTATCGTAATTTAGCGGATCAGGTTTCGCACCATTGAAGCTTCGATCGCCGCGATTTTCGCTATAGCCAGCGGTTGCCGAGGCGCTTGGCAATAAGTTAGATCGCGCAATGTCGCGATTTAAGAGACCGGCCGAACGTTCACTCAGGGCTGCTTGGTAAATGGGATCGCTTTGCAAGGCGGCACGATAGGCGGCCAGCAAATCGGCAGCTGCAGCAGAAAATGACAAACTGACAAGAGTCGTAACTAAGGTAAGGCGCAGGCGCTGGGGGCGGACTCTTGAAAAGAAGCAAATCTTCATAACGACCAAGGCACGGTGTTTCCATAAATCAATCTTATGGCCGCATTATGCATAGGTTTTATAAGAAATCGTCGAAGATTCTTTACATAGACTGGGTCTTGACTTGAAAAAGACCGGAAGGCGATGGCGCGGCTGGCGGGAATCGAACCCACGACCCTTGGCTTCGGAGGCCAATACTCTATCCACTGAGCTACAGCCGCGCGGGTCCAGACCATGAAGGCCGCGCAAGGATACCGGGTTTCAGTCAGGCAGTCCACGTAACTGCCGGTGTTATGAGGTCAGTTGCCGCTGTTTACTTTATAATCTTTGGCTTGACGAAATATGGCTGAATCCCGAGGAAACCATGAGTGACGCGCACGAAACCGTAATTAAAACCCCTGGCCAATTAATCGGTGCTGTTGTGGCTGGTTTTTTGGTACCCATCATCATTATCTGGTTGTTAGTTGTGTACGTAGGCGCGGGCCCTAAAACGGGTGCGGGATCGAACTCACAATCACCTGAAGCGATTGCAGCCCGCTTGAAGCCGGTGGCTGATGAAGGCTACACCTTGGTAGATGCAAGTGCACCTAGAACATTGAAAGCTGGCGGTGAGGTTTACAACGCCGCGTGTGTAGCATGTCATGGCTCTGGCGCTGCAGGTGCACCGAAGTTTGGTGATAAAGCAGCTTGGGGCGCACGCGTTAAGCAAGGTTACGACACACTGGTATCGCACGCCATCAAAGGCATACGCGCTATGCCTGCTAAAGGCGGCAATCCTGACTTGGATGATATTGAAGTCGCGCGCGCTGTCGTGCACATGGCGAATGCAGGCGGCGCTTCATTTAAAGAGCCTGCTGAGAAAAAATAATTTGTTGTGATGGTTTTAAAAAATCCCGGCGCTGCAAAGCGACCGGGATTTTTTTATTGCGTGAAATTAGTTGCGTGAGGATGATTCGTTTTTTGAAGTGCGATACGTTGTGCTGATCTTAATTACTCGATTCACTGCGGGATGATTTCCACCGCCTGAAAAGGCTTGTCAGTGCAGCACCTGCACCGAGCATCAACGCCACCCGCCGCACTACACGCGACAGCTTGCTTTTGCCAAACACCACCGGCAATAAGGCACTAATCAATGGCACGGCATTACTCGCCATGATTAACTTCATCAGGCTAGGCAATTTGCTAAACAGCGCGTTGGGCTGTGTGTGTGATTTGAGTTGATCTAAAGCATGCGCTATTTCTAGCCTGTGCATCATGCCTTGAACGATCAGTAATTTTTTTTGCTCATCACGCGTCATGACGACCTCCTGTGCGAGATTTACGCATCAAGACTTCACTATCTTTTTTAAGTTCGGCTACGGTGGCAGGCAAACCCAAACGCCCCTCATCAATGATGCGACGTATCTGTCGAACTAACGCCGCTGCAATGCCGGCATAGGCTAGAGTCAGTATCAATAGGATGCGCCAACCCAACGCATCCCAGGTCAACACAACGATCAACGCCGAGAACGCAATCACCGCAAAACTCACCGCCATAAATGCCCCCAGCGCGAGTGCGATGACCAGCAATAAAGCATCACGCGCTTCTGAAAGCTCTAATGAAGCTAACGACAAACGCGCAGCAATCAAGCCAACGAGGTTTTGAATCAAGTCGCGTGTGGTTGCACCCAAACCTTGATCGGCCGTACCCTGTTGAGTCGATTCCTGCGACGTTGGCTGTGAAGATTGATCAATCATGGCGACGTATGAACGCGCGATCAGCGACGCGCAATCAACATGCCGATCACTAATCCCACAGCAGCAGAAAGACCTATCGCACGCCAAGGATGATCGTGCACATAGGCGTCGGTTTCATGCGCAATTTTTTTGCCTTTTTCTATAGAGATGTGTTGAATCTCATGCGCGTGATCAATTGCGTTGTCGAGCATCTTCATGGCTTTGGCGCGCAACTCATCGGCCTTACCGCCGCTGGCAGAAGTAGCTTCTGCAAACAAGGCTTGCGCATCGCGCATCAGGTTTTTGAGATCGGAACGAACGGCGTGCATATTTGCGTCGTGCATGGTGGGTCTCCTGTTAAAGGGTGATCGGATGATCGGGTCAGCGGGAGCTAGCAGGTACTTGCTGATCATAGACTAAGCTCGAGCGTACCGAGCAATGCCTGAGAATTTCAGTCAGCTACCGCGTAACGTAGGCTATACCCTAACAAACCTAGCCATTCGTGTATTGCGTAATGACTATTCTTGAGCGATTGAGCGTTGGGAATAAAGCGAGCTAGTTGGAAGTCATTGCTAGCAAGAAATTGACTGGGCACGGGCGCCACAGGCAAACCAGCATGCTCAAATGCCCACCGCGCGCGTGGCATATGAATGGCATCGGTGACTAAAAAAATTTGTTGAATATTTTCTTTTCGTAAAAGCTGAGCTGAAAGCGTAGCGTTTTGATAGGTGTCGATAGAGTCGCTTTCGACCCAACGTGCTTCGACACCAAAATCATCTTTCAAGCTACGCGCCATCAACACAGCCTCGCTCTCACCGGCGGCATCAGGCGCACCACCTGTGACTAGCACAGGTAAATGTGTTTGACGCTGCAAACGTGCAGCGGCGCGCAATCGCATAAGGGTGATTGGACCGACTTGATCATAGTCGCCTTGACTCGACGCTACGCGCGCCCTGCCACCACCCAACACCACAATCGCTTGTGATTTATTTTTTTCAGTTGCGGTGAGCTCTAGTGATTGCTGCTCAAGCGGGCGAATTATCCATCCCGAACCAGGATCGGTCGATAAAGCTAGTAACAACATGATCGACGAGATAATTAACGTACGGCCTATATACAGGTAGCGACGCGTTAGCAGCCAGCCGATAACGCCTAAGAGGATGAATACGGTTGGGGGTAGTAATAACGCGGCGAATGCGTTGGTGATTAGCCAGTAGGTAGACATCAAATGTGGCCAGAGGATTTTATCTGCCTAGAAATTTCATGTGATTATAAGAGCATCGCACAAGCTCAGTAGCAAGAAATTAGTAAGATGAATCAGGCGGATTTGCGAATAAATAAATTTTTAATTTAGGTAAGGACGGGGCTTTTTAAAGACATCCCGTTTGCAGCTAACGCTGCGCCCAACCACCGTCTACTCATAGCTAGGATATGAAGTCCCGCGTTGAGATAAAATTTCATCGGTCTTATCACATCAGCCCTGAGGAAAAAACTATCATCATCAGCAAGTGCGTTCGCTAATGCAAGAGATAAAGGGCTGCATCGTGAAATTTTTTTCTCTTTTGAAATTAAGGGATATCGAATAGGGTCGCCGTCTAAATTCATAAAGATAGCCCTTAAAAATCACTTTCATTTATTCAGTTTTAAACATCCGCTCAAACTTGAAGAATTAATGATTCACTCAAAGAGATTATTCAATCTGCTGATACTTTTTCATTGACCTCAGGTAGTTCAATGATCAACTCGCTGTTAATGTTTTTAGACATTTTTATAAAATCTATGAAGCCCTTCAATGTCGCCTTGTAGTGCGACAATGGACAAGTCCAGATTGGCCACGAGTAGCACTCACCAAAAATCATATGCTCAAAGGTCACGCCATCGAGCCTAATAATATGCATAAAACCCTGTCCTTCATACATATACTCATCAACTTCTCCACGTTCGATACTCTCAATTTTTGCTAGTACCATGTCACAAATTCCGAATCTGTTTTCAATAAAATCTGTATCTAACGCTGAAAGAAGATACGTGTGATATGGCCGAGTCAATGCATTTTCTCTGGCCATTTCACTTGTGAACTTCTGCGTGTACCATTCTTTTTTGACTGGTTCGGAATCAACTAAAGTTGCTTTTAGTTTTAGACAAGCCGGATTCTTAGGGTCATCGCAATAGAAAAGCTCACAAAAATATCTTACTTTCATTGACTCTCTCCTTTGATGTAGGCCGGGAAAGCGGTGGTTCTTGGATCCAAATATCCTCGGATTGTTATTCCACTCAAACCCCTTCCACTCCACTTATTTGGATCAATATTATCTATCGTTTTGATCGCCCATGCCGACTCAATTTCAGTCTGTATTCTGGCCTCATCCCAATTTTTTGGAAACATCGTATTGACACCATTATTGGTCGCTTTTTGTATCCATTGCCCATCCGGTGTTTTTATTTCCACTCTAGCTTCATAGACTCCGTGTATGTCGGGAGGCGAAATCTCTTCAACAATTCTGACATCGTTAGTCAACAAAGAGTGCCCGCCTGTGACTCGTCCATATCGTGGGTTGTAATCACCGCCAATGCTATGCGCTATATCTACAGGACTTGACGATACCTTATTTTGCGCTGCCGCCTTAGCTGCGGCAGTTTCCTCAGCAACCTTCGCCACTGCCTTAGTAATCGCCTGATCAGCCGTGTTAACTACAGCCATACCCAACTTCTGCGTGAGGTAAGCCGTGCTGCTGCCCAAGGCAATTACATCAACTAAGGCCTCACCCCGAATGGTCGGGTCAGTGCTATTTAAACGTGCTTTGAGTTCGTACGGTAGATCGACGATGCCTTTAGCAATGCTGATGGCGGTTGCTTCTAATCCATTCTCAAGAATGGCACTGGTTATAGTGTATGCACCGTAACCAGCACCCGCCACCAACCCGGGTGGGCTAAGCTTTAACAAGCCTTTGCCTACACCGTACACAAAGGGATTATCAACACGCTGCTGATACTGGAATGCTTGGCTATTGACTTGACTACGCTCACCCGCAACGGTGCCGTTGATATCGGCTTTGGGGTCGTAGTTGGTATAGCTAGTTTTAGCGATTTGCAGTGCGCTGGTTAATCCTTGGCACAAGCTACTGCTGGGGCTGGTGCAGGCAGTTTGAATTTGAGCATCGCGCCAAGTATCGAGTTGGTTTAATTCATTGATCGTTTTTTGGGCGGATTGTCGGCACTCGTTAGTAGTGCAGGCTTGCTTTTGTTGAAGGGCTTTTTCTCGTGCCTGAGCTTCGGAGTGACTGAGGTAGTTGTTAGCCACCTCATTTAAAGCAGACGCTGCTCCGGCGGTGCCGCCTACCGCCGCTCCGAGCGCTGAACTACCCACAGCGGTTAATACGTTGCTGAGCTTGGGATCGATGCCAGCTTTTGCTAATGCGTCGGCAATGAGCGGGGCGGTTAATGTGCCGGTGGCCGCACCTGCTGCTCCCGCTGCACCTCCGGTGAGTGCACCAATGACCGTGTGCGCTGCTAATCGAGCACCACCTTGGTCACCCCAATTTGCTTCTAGCTGTTGTGCTTGTTCGAGTAGATTGTTAGCACGTGTAGTGTCGGTTTCTTTGGTGGCTTGCTCACGCAGTGTTTTAGCAAGAATGAGTTGAGATTGACTGTAATCACCGACGGCTTTAGAAGCTAGCTGCCCAAACGTTTGCGTTATCGCCACTTGTGCATTGATTTCTTTCTGCACTTTGTTGGCATCAAATATCTTGGCCAGTGCTGCGCTGGTGTTGGCGTTGTTAGTATCGGTGCGAGCAGTTTTGTTTCCAGCGATATCGCTAATGGCTGCACGTGTGATGCTGGATGATTTGCCACTGTCGCTACCGATACCGGCAGAGGTACCACCGGGGACGTACTTGCCGAGTGGGCTAACTCCTATACCGATATTTACGCCAACGCTGTTGGCTTGGTACTTGGCGTGGTTGTAGATATCGGTGGTGGTGAGTTGTCCACCAGTGCTGAAGCTGTTCTTCTTTTCTTTGACGGCGTTGTCTGTGGAGGTGATCGCACCACCGGTTAAGGTGGTGTCACCTTCTACATTGACCTTGAAACCATTGTCCCCAGCACGTATTCCTGCTTGCTGATTGACGCTTGCGTAATCGCTTTTGATATTGCTGTTAGCGACGTTCACACTACCGGTGACTTTGGGACCAAAGGTAATACTGCCACCGGCGCTTTGTTGTTTGTTGCGATAGGTGCTGGTGTCTTGGAGGCTTGCAATCGTTAGATTGCCACCGACCTCAGCAGTGACCTTGGGGGCGGTAACGATTGCACCATTTAACTGGGTATCACTGCCTGAAGTCAGCGCAACTTCACGACCGGCATTGATTTTTGTGTCTTCCCAACTGAGATCGCTACCGTTAGCTTTACCCCGACCCAGACTTCCAGCTAAGGTGATGCCAGCACCCCCTTTCGCCCCTAATTCAAT
>CANGJE010000064.1 GCA_947454305.1 Oxalobacteraceae bacterium | reverse complement strand
CTCTCCACCAAACTTCTTCGACAGCACCGTCGCAATCGCCGCAGTCAACGTCGTCTTGCCATGATCCACATGACCAATCGTGCCCACATTCACGTGCGGTTTGGTCCGCTCAAACTTGCCTTTTGCCATCTTGTGCTCCTAACTATTTGATGAGAATGTCCAGGCACGCGCCTGACTTAAACGACAAAACAAAAAAATCTGGTGCCCTTGACGTGGATCGAACACGTGGCCTCTCCCTTACCAAGGGAGTGCTCTACCACTGAGCTACAAGGGCCTTACCGTTGCCCGCTGCCCCAATCAACCGAAGCACGTCCAACATATAACTATGGAGCGGGTGAAGGGAATCGAACCCTCGTCATAAGCTTGGAAGGCTTCAGCTCTACCATTGAGCTACACCCGCAAGGGCGACCAACCTCGGCCACTGCCACTGCTCAACTCTTCCATAAAACCGCCAACAACTTTTACCTGGTGGAGGGGGCTGGATTCGAACCAGCGTACTCGCAAGAGGGCAGATTTACAGTCTGCTGCCATTAACCACTCGGCCACCCCTCCGCAGGGAACCGCTCACTATAGGGGAAGGCTATGGTTTTGTCAATTGCATTAATCCCGTAACCCTTGTTTTCACAAGGCTTTCTAGAGGATTTAGGGGTATTGGGCTAACTGATTGGAGCTCAGAGCAGCCGAACAATAGTTGCCACAAGAAAGGCTGCCACGGACCAGATAAAAGTAGAGCCAAAAGGTAAACCGAAGATAACTCCGCGGAATCGGAATCGAAAATCGCCCGGCATCTTACCCACCCAAAATTTATCAAGAATCGGTAAAAGTGGGTAAAAAACGGCAAATAGCACGAAAATAGCCAAAACCCAGCGGATCAATATAACCCCTTAAATGAATCTAGAAATCAACGCCACAAACAAAGAAATCAAAATAGTTGACGCAAATGGCAAAAATATCTTTTTGCCAAAAAGGCTAAATCTCACGTCACCTGGCAAGCGGCCAATGCCCAATCTCTCCAGCCAAGGCAGCAAGGAGGAAAACACCATCAGCACAAGGAAAATGATCACCAACCATCGAATCATAGAGATAACCAACGGAGTAAATACTTACATTTCATCATAATCGATAGCTCTGATCGCTATTTATTAGCGACTCAGAAAGCCCAACCCGACTAGACAGCAACAGTACCTTGAAAAGTTCACCCATCTCAGCAGGTGAGGTCAACTTTTGAACAGCATTCGCCAGCGGCAGCCATAAAGCCGCATCATCGGGTCGGCTTTTTTCTAGCCATTGCGGTAAGCCAGCGCTGAGTAAAAAAGCCGCCTGACTCATATAACCGACCACTTCCAGGCCATGCTCCAGACCCGTTCGCGCTAAGCCTGTGAAATCGACGTGCGCCGTAATGTCCTGCAAACCGACATGAAGAAAGGGGTCACCATGCGCATGGTGCCGGTAATGGCACATCAAGGTTCCGCCCGAACGTTGCGGCAAATAGTACTCGCGCGCTGGGAAACCATAGTCAATCAAGACAGCCAGACCACCCTCACCGGCTTGCAGCATATCCCCCAATAAACGCACAAAACCTTCCTGGCGAGGGTGAACTTCCGTTAAGTAGCCCTCAGGCAGATCATTAACGTCGGGTATGTGAGCACAAATAGATTGATCTACTGGTCTATCGGCAAACACAAAATGGTCGCCATCGATTGCAACACCCCGCTCACACCATTGATTATTCTTACGAACCATCAATGGTACGGGCATAGCATCGAGCACCTCATTACATAAAATCAGGCCAGTAAACGAACTCGGTGGGGTATCCAGCCAAGATACCTGCTGCTCTCTTGCCAAGCGTTGCTGCTGGCGTTCGCGCAAATCCGAGGAAAGCTCCAGAATGAAGTAATCCGCAACTTCCAAGCCCAAATCACGCGCTGCACGCAGAAAATCTTCAGCCAATTTGCCGCTACCAGCTCCAAACTCCAGTACTCTTAGCGGCTTAGGCAAGCTGAGTGACGCAGCGAAACTCGCCAACGTAGCCCCAAACAGAGTCGTCATTTCTGGTGCGGTTGTAAAATCTCCGCCTTTACCTAATTTGGTTGCAACGCCCGAGTAATAACCGAGGTCCTTTGCGTATAACGCGAGCTCCATAAAACGAGCGAAAGAAATCCAGTGCTCAGTGGCACGGATTTCTTCTCGAATTCGGGACTCCAGTGCACGCGACACCAGCAAAGCGTCTGAAGAAGGAACAGGTAATTGCATCACACTATTGTAGAGAAACCTGCCGCAAGTAATCGGGAAACTTTTTAACTACTTTTAACTACCCAGATAAACCCTCATCATTAAAAGTACGCATGAAGTCAAATAATATCCAACGGACGGCTTTAGTCACCGGCGCAGCAAAGCGACTGGGCCGCGCGATCGCCTGCGGACTCGCTGCTGATGGCTGGAATATCGTGGTGCATTACCACTCATCCAAACTCGAAGCCCTAGCCACTGTGGATGCGATCAAAGCCCTAGGGCAAGATGCCATCGCGTTGGCCTGCGATCTTTCGGATGAAACGTGCACTCGCCAATTAATTGAGCAATCCACGCAAGCACTCGGCCGTATTTCCTGCGTGGTTAACAGCGCATCCTTATTTGACTATGACGACGCCGAAACGTTTTCTATAGCCAAGCTTAACGCGCATATGCACACCAATCTCGCTGCACCCATACTGCTTGCGCAAGCACTGCATAAAGCAACACCTGATAGCGAACAGTCTGTAGTCATCAATTTACTTGATCAAAAGCTGTACAACATGAATCCAGATTTTTTGTCTTACACGCTATCTAAATCTGTATTGCTAACCGCCACCACCATGCTCGCACAATCGTTGGCACCTAAGCTTCGCGTGGTCGGACTAGCGCCAGGACTCACCTTGGTTTCAGGCGATCAAAGCGAAACTGAATTTGCCAACGCTCATCGCAAAACGCCACTGGGTAAAAGCAGCACACCCGACGACATTGTCAATGCCGTTTGTTACCTCGCCAACGCCAAGGCCGTCACGGGTACCGTCTTGGTTGTGGATGGCGGTCAGCACCTCACACCATTACATCGCGATGTCATGTTTCTCACTAAGTGATTATCGCTGCCATTACTACTTTTAACGAATTTATGCCTTCTTTATTATCACACCCCGAATTATCTGATTGCCGTCGTCTATTTCTGCGTAACTATAATGTTATGAGTAATATCGGCGTTCATGATTTTGAAAAAATCAGCGAACAACGCGTGCTGTTTAATGTGGAACTTTTCATTCCACTTTTAAAATCAACACCCACTCAAGATGAGCTTAACGAAGTCGTTGATTATGATTTCATCCGCGAGACCATCAAAACGCGAGTCGGCAAAGGACACATACAGCTACAAGAAACACTATGCGATGAAATCGCCAATTTACTGCTGAAACATCCTAAAGTCAGGGCCGTTCTCGTCTCAACTGAAAAGCCCGATGTCTATCCCGATTGCGAGTCTGTCGGCGTTGAAGTCTTTCACATCAAAGAGAGATGAAATGATCGCCACAACCTCCACGCCCAGTCTCAAGCAAGCCGAAAAAATCGCCTACGAAAATAATAAATTACATAAGCGACTATGTCGGCTCGTTGGCGAAGCTATTGGCGACTTCAAGATGATTGAAGAGGGCGACAAAGTAATGGTCTGCCTCTCTGGAGGCAAAGACAGCTACGCGTTATTAGATATTTTGCTCACGCTGCGTGAACGCGCGCCGATACATTTTGATATCGTCGCTGTAAATCTCGATCAAAAACAGCCGAATTTTCCCGCGGACGTATTACCGAATTATCTACGCAGTATTAACGTGCCGTTTCACATTGAAAATCAAGATACCTACAGCATCGTCAAACGCGTGATCCCCGAAGGTAAAACGACGTGCTCGCTGTGTTCTCGTCTGCGTCGCGGTATCTTGTATCGCGTCGCCGATGAATTAGGCGCGACCAAAATAGCCTTAGGTCATCATCGCGACGACATCATGGAAACCTTTTTCCTGAATATGTTTTTCGGTAGCAAACTCAAAGGTATGCCACCTAAACTCCAATCCGATGATGGCAAACACATCGTCATTCGACCACTGGCCTATGTACGCGAAGCCGATACTGAACGCTATGCAGAAGTGAAAAATTTTCCTATCATCCCCTGCGACTTATGCGGCAGTCAGGAAAATCTACAACGCAAACAAATAAAAAACATGCTGCGCGAATGGGATAAAAAATATCCTGGCCGAGTTGAAAATATTTTTTCATCGCTTTCAACCATCGTTCCTTCGCATTTAATGGATCGTTCACAATTCGATTTTGCTGAATTAAAAATCACTGGTGTAGAGCTGCCCGATGGAGATATCGCATTTGATGAAGAGCCGTGTGAAAGTCGGGATACAACAACACAAGGACATCAGACCATCCACCTGCACACTCAACGAAATACTCACAGCGCAGGCGAACTCGATTGATCGCTGCTAAAAATCTGCCAATCTCCGGCATCGAGCGCGAAGTAAACGATGCCGTGCGTGCTAAAATTTTGTACTTCTTATTATTCTGCCTATGAACGTTGTCATTCTCGCTGCAGGCATGGGGAAACGGATGCAGTCCGACCTGCCTAAGGTACTGCACGCACTGGCAGGCAAGCCACTGCTTTCTCACGTTATCGACACCGCGCGTCAGCTCTCTCCATCGCGCTGCTGCGTTGTCTTCGGCCATGGCGGTGACAAAGTTCCCAAGCTGCTGGCTGCGGATGATCTTCAGTTCGTACTGCAAGAGCCACAATTAGGTACCGGCCACGCTGTCATGCAGGCCTCATCAAAACTCAACGAAGACCAGCCCACACTCGTTTTGTATGGCGATGTACCTCTGACTACCGTCGCCACACTGCGCACACTGACTGAGAAGGCAGGCAATGACAAACTCGCCATCCTCACCATCGCCATGGACGACCCCACCGGCTACGGTCGCATCGTCCGCGAGCAAAACAAAATCGTTCGTATCGTCGAACAAAAAGATGCCACCGATCTCGAGCGTCAAATTCGCGAGGTCAATACCGGGATCTTGGTAGCGCCTACTCGCCAACTAAAAGATTGGTTGTCACGACTATCCAACCATAACGCGCAAGGCGAATACTATTTAACTGACATCATCGCGCTGGCCGTCAAAGACAACGTCGTCATTGAATCAACTCAACCCAGTCACGCGTGGGAAACCCTGGGCGTAAATAGCAAGGTGCAGCTAGCTGAGTTAGAGCGCGTTCACCAGCTTAACCTCGCACACCAGTTACTTGAAAAAGGCGTCACCCTTGCCGACCCTGCACGCATTGATATTCGTGGTGATCTGCATTGCTCTCGCGATGTAAGCATCGATGTTGGTTGCGTATTTGAAGGACAAGTCCACATCGGCCAAGGCGTTAGTATCGGAGCGTATTGCGTAATCAAAAATTCGCGCATTGCTGATAACGCAAACATCAAACCATTCACGCACATCGACGAAGCACGTGTCGGCAGCGATTCGCAAATCGGCCCCTACGCGCGGCTACGTCCGGGCACGACGCTCGGCTCCGATGTACATGTCGGTAATTTCGTTGAAATAAAAAACAGTGAATTCGGCGCACATAGCAAAGCCAATCATCTCGCCTATGTAGGCGACACTAGCGTCGGGTCGCGTGTCAATATTGGCGCAGGCACTATCACCTGTAACTACGATGGCGCTAATAAACATCGTACCATTATTGAAGATGATGCTTTTATAGGAAGCGACACCCAATTAGTTGCACCGGTCACTGTAGGTAAAGGCGCGACTATAGGCGCTGGCACTACACTCACCAAAGATGCACCGCCCGACAGCCTCACCGTGTCGCGCGCCAGACAAACCACCATTGCGGGTTGGCAGCGACCCGTTAAGCAAAAGAAATAGGACTTCCTATGTGCGGCATTGTTGGTGCCGTCGCCCAGCGCGACATCGTTCCTGTACTACTCGAGGGTTTAAAACGATTAGAGTATCGAGGCTACGATTCGTGCGGAGTCGCGGTACATCAGCAAGGCCTCAAACGTTCGCGCAGCGTCTCTCGTGTCGCGGAGTTGGAATCTCAAGTCGCTGAGTCCCACCTTACAGGTCACACAGGCATTGCGCATACACGCTGGGCCACGCATGGCGCACCAGCGACGAATAACGCTCATCCCCATTTCTCATCTAAAAATGATGAAGCTCGAATTGCTGTTGTTCACAACGGCATTATCGAAAACTATGAAGAAATGCGTACCGAACTGACTAAGCTGGGTTATGTCTTTGAATCACAAACTGACACCGAAGTCATCGCGCATTTAATTAATGAACTGTACGACGGCGACTTACTGCGCACCGTGCAAAAAGCCGTTAAGCGTCTGCATGGTGCTTTCGCAATTGCTGTGTTTTGCAAAGACGAACCCAAACGCGTCGTTGGCGCTCGCCTGGGTTGTCCTTTGGTGGTCGGCATTGGTCAAGGTGAAAATTTTCTGGCGTCAGATGCGATGGCACTGGCAGGCACCACCGATCAAATCATTTATCTTGAAGAAGGTGATGTGGTTGATGTGGGCTTAAGCGGCATTAGCATTACCGATCGCTCTGATCACAAAGTCAGTCGCGCAGCACAGACCGTGAATGCGTATTCGGGCGCGATCGATCTTGGCCCTTACCGACACTACATGCAAAAAGAAATTTTCGAGCAACCGCGCGCTATTGGCGACACGCTCGAAGGCATTCTGAGTTTTAGCCCCGATGTATTCGGTGCATCCGCAAGCAAGGTCTTTGCTGAAATCAATGCGATCCAAATACTCGCCTGCGGCACCAGCTATTACTCAGGCATTACAGCTAAATACTGGTTAGAAGCATTATCAGGATTACCCACGCAAGTTGAAATCGCCAGCGAATATCGCTACCGTGAACCTGCCGTTAATCCTAATGCACTCGTCGTTGTAATCTCGCAGTCCGGTGAAACCGCTGATACCTTGGCTGCTTTGAAATACGCCAAAGAACTCGGGCATCGTTATTCACTGTCTATCTGCAACGTCGCTACCTCAGCGATGGTGCGTGAAACTACCTTGTCGTATCTGACACGAGCAGGCGTTGAAATCGGCGTGGCATCCACCAAAGCTTTCACCACGCAATTAGTAGCCTTATTTTTGCTAACGCTCACGCTAGCAAAACTCAAAGGCCGGCTTGATGCTAAAGCCGAAGCAGCGCATTTAAAAAATCTGCGTCATCTTCCAGCAGCACTCACTGCCGTGTTGGCACTCGAGCCACAGATCATAGGCTGGGCCGATGCTTTCGCTCGCAAAGAGAATGCGCTATTTCTGGGTCGCGGCCTGCATTATCCGATTGCACTGGAAGGCGCTCTCAAGCTGAAAGAGATTTCATATATTCACGCTGAAGCCTACCCAGCCGGCGAACTCAAGCATGGCCCATTAGCACTCGTGACTGAGGATATGCCCGTGGTCACCGTAGCGCCGAATGATGCGTTGATAGAAAAACTCAAATCTAATATGCAAGAAGTTCGCGCACGAGGCGGACAGCTGTATGTATTTGCCGATGCCGATTCACGCATCGCACCTAGTGACGGCATACACGTCATACGCCTGCCAGAACATTACGGCTTACTCTCACCCATCCTGCACGTTGTACCGCTGCAGTTACTGGCTTACCACACGGCCTTAGCTAAAGGTACCGATGTCGACAAACCTCGCAATCTGGCGAAATCAGTTACCGTCGAATAAATCGATAAAATCGATAAAGCCGCACCAAAATAAATCGATTTTTTTAGTCTTGGGCAAACGTGGCGCAACGCTCGGCGATGGTGCGCACCTAAAAAGTGCTTCACCTTGATATGCCGATATTCGAACTAATTAATCGTCACGACGCTCAATTTTTCAAAAAATTTTAAATGTCTGGTGACTTTTTCCATTTTGATGTTACGAACTGGTCTGAGCAGCTTACTGCTAATCAATAACTTTGATTATTAAAGCACTCAGTCAATTAACTCATCGAATGGAAAACATATCATGCCACGCATAGGTAAAACTACATCTACCAATAACAGCTCAGAAATTGTCAGTAACACAGAGTCTGACTCTGAATCCTCTAGCAGCACTGAAAGTAGTTTCGGCGTAGGGAACGAAGGAAGTTCGGACTCAAGTGAGAATGCCGTCCAAAACAGAGCCCCATCTGAGCGGTACGAACTGCCATTGTCTACCAGATGCTTCATAGGGGTGGTTTGTCCAATTAGTGCCTTAGGCGGTGCCGTGTCATTAATTTTGTCCGGCATAGAGTTGAACAATCCTACCAATAACAACGAACTCAGAGAAACATTTATCCCTTTTTTCGTTGCAGGCGCAATCTTAACTTCCCTAGGCTCAGTACTTTCTGTGTTGGCGTGCACTAAGGAACCCGACCCAAATCCTCAAGTATCAGCCGCATAATGAGTCATATGTAATCACCAGTACTCGCAACGGTGAACTGGTGATTGTATTCACAATTATTTTTATCATGACACCCTTATTTACCGATGCCAGTTACGCCGTGGAGCGCTTGCCCGATCCGGAAATCCGCGATCTGGCCCAACAAGCTGTTGGCCAATTAAAAAAGCTGCCTGAGTACTTGTCTGAATTTAAATCGCAGATACAACAAAGCCAAACACTCGCATCTTGCTTAGCAATTCCAACGACTGAACTAGAAAACGTATACGAGCAGTCCTGGGCACTATTTCGTCAGCAAGATTTTTTATCTGCATTGCCATTAGCTCTGTACTGCTCGACGTTTCAATCTACCGAGCCACGTTATGCATTTGTTGCTGCGTCGTGCCTTCATCGCCTGCAACTACCGGCAGAGGCAGCAAAACTTTACAAAACCGTGCTTCAACTGGATGAAACGCATGTCGCTGCAGCCTATCGCCTAGGAGAATGCTTGCTTGAACTTGGCGACAAAGAAGGCGCCTCACAGTTGTTTGAATGGACGTTGACGCTCTCGCGCGGCAACTTCGAACATCGCCAATTCCAAGACTGGGCGATGCAGCGTTTAGCGAGAATTCACTAGTTAATAACCAGCGCCGCCAATGTCTGCGTCGCTGGTTAAAATAAATCGCTATCCTTTTTCGCTGCTTGTTTCTGTTGTTTCTATCATTTCGTTAGACACGCCAGAAATACTCAGCCCCGAGTTTGGTAATGGCGTTGGTGATGTTACTGAGGATGTAGTCGAAATTGAACTCGAAGTACTGTTAATTGTCGCTTCCTGAGTGTGGCTTGTGTCAGTTAGAATCATGGCGCCGCCAGAAAACACTTCCTTTAAAAAACCCTTATCAAAATTCTTAGTGACCCGTGTTGCTCGTCGAATAGCAACGTTATGAATTTCGACATCTTCAGCATTTTTTAGTTTTTCAATAAACTCATCAACCATTTCCATCGACGTGCCATTGTCCGGCACCGCAGTTTCTTTGTAAGAAATCGCAATTTTCTTCAGATAATCCAAGATTTGATTGTCATTGATTTCCTGATGCGACACCATGAATTTCTTATAACCACTATCGACAAGCCTTAAAAGTGCTTCTGGAAGATGCTTCATTGAATAAACTTCTTTCATTTTATTCATTCGGTCTTTTAATGATTTTTCTCTCAATTTATATTTAGAAATTTCCTCCATAGCATCTGATGTTTTGAAACCTTCGCTGATGGCTCTATCGTGACGACGACTTGAATTTAGTCTCATTTCAGAAAATCGGGCTTTAGCTCTTTCCAAATCCGCTTCTTTTTTTTCACGCTCTTCATCTTTAATTCGTTTAATAGCATTGATTCTCAAATCTTCGGATGCTTTTGAAAACGATACATCAAAGAAATCTTCAGAAAATACGGTGATAGCCTCCTGCAATGAATCAAGTATGGCACTTTGAAACCAAATTTCCAGTTGTGTTGCAGGGCTTGAAAGTTTAGAGACGATCAGCGGTTGCAGCAAACGAGTGACTAGTAAATTATTTATGAATGAAAATCGCGCCTTATCGATGTCATCCATCAATAATTTTGATGCGCCACTTGAATTCATTAATTTTTTATAGAAAGCATGGTCCGAGGTCAAAAGAAAATTAATGACTTCCTTTGGCAGAGGGAAATTCAAAACAAGTTTTTCTCGACCAAAAAATACTTCAGCAATACGATCAGAAAAAGGCTTCAACATAGATTTTGCAACCGCTATTTTTTTCTCATCGACCTCGCCAAACTCATATAAAGTTGAGGAGTCTTTTTCCTTAATTTCAGCATATATTTTTTCAAATTCTTTCCAAGGATTGCCTGATTTTATATCCTCAGCAAATAAGCTCTGCATCAACTTTTCTGATTTGACAAATTTCTCAGATTTTTTTTCCACATAAGGCATGAGTATTTGAGGCAGGTGTAATACCAAGATCGCACAGTCTTGTCTTCCTACCGTTGTTACTGTTTTTTTAGTAATGGGAGTTGAAGTGACCTGTTTGACCAAAATATCTACTAAATCTTTGGTTGTTTGTAATGGGTCCAGCTTCTCTGATGTTTCGGATCTTGGAAAGGCAATGGTGGCTCGTCTGATCAATATAAATGGCTCCGAAATATGAGCATTTGACGAAGCATCATGCGACTCCATCGATGGTTCATTTTTTTTATTATCGATATCTGAAATAAAATCCTGCGTAGTTTGATCTGACCATTCTTCCGCAAAGTTTTTTTTAATTTCTTCAATATCGATAACATCTTCTTTTTTTTCTGGCGACTGTTTTTTTACTTCAGGATTCCGCTTAGGCGATTTCAATGCTCGCGGAGAAATGGGGATTTTCATAGCTGGTGGGCTATGCATTCTTAGTCTCGGAATATTGATAGGGTTTTTTTGCTGTGTGTTCTTTTCTGGCGTGGTCTCATTCTTTGAGTCTGAAGTTATCGTTGAACCTACTGTTTCTTTATCTTGTTGGCTTGATTTTGAATCAATGCCCTCATTAGACCCGTTCGGAAATTCGGTTTTAGTGTTGACATTTAAAAAAAGTGACATACATTTCCCAAGGCAAGAGTTAGCAGAAGTTTTCTTACATTCCACATACTTTTCAGATAGCTGGTCTTTAAAGTATGTTTTCAGGAATGCTTGGTAACTGATGAACGTCTGCAGTTCCACACTTGGGCGATGCAACACCTAGCGAGTATTCGCTATTCAAAAAAAGTAGTCATACAAAGATACGGCAATAAAGCCTATTAACTTACTTCGGCCTTCTTCATCAAAAATCCCATGCGCGGGAAATGAATGTGAACCTTACCCACCTGAGCATCTTCACGACTTAGCGTATAGCGGGTGCGAGTAGCGGCAACTAACCGGCCCATTGTGGGTTCCAGACCAAAACTTTCGGCAGTGATCACGACGTTCGAGCCCAATGCAATGCCGTGATCATCTTGATGAATTTCATCCCCCAGTGTCGTGGGTGATGAATCACGCGCAATCATTAACGCATCTTCCACTGTCATTTTAGTGGACGTGCCATGACCGATACTGGCCATACGATCCATCCAAGGCAAAACCGCAGGTACGGATTCCAAAATACTCGCCACAGGTGGCACCTGATAGCGCGTAAACCATAGCGCGTGATACACCGAAAAATCTGCTACTGATGGTTGATCACCCAACAGCCACGAGTGATGTTCAAGCATATGAGCAATTCGGCGCAAATAACTACGGTAGGTGGCAGTAGCGTCGGCCGCTGGCATACGCGACGCATTGTTTCGCATAGCTGCGCGATCAGCGGCAAATTGTTTCAGCTTATCGGCATCGGGAAACATGAAAGTCGCTCCCGCTGGCTGAAAGTTATAAGCCATCGCAACCTGAAACAAGGTGGTATCCGCCCATTGCGCCACCGTTCGAGCTAACCCTTTTTGATCTTCAGGATACAGCGTCGGTGACGGCTGCCTGTGTTCAAGCACATCGCATATCAACGCCGTATCGCAATAAATATCCGCACCGATTTGTAATACCGGTATGCGGCGATAACCACCCGTTAGCACAACCAAATTTGGCTTGGGCATAATCATCGGCGCCAGCACCGATTGCCACGATAATTTTTTGTGGCCGAGTATGAGTCGCATTTTTTCTGCGAATGGCGATTGCGGGTAATGGTGCAGAATTAAATCCGACATGAGGGCTCCAATTAAATTGCGTAATGACTCCATCCTACCCGAGCATTGGCAGCCCGAGTCATAGCTTGCTTTTCTGCTAAATCGAACCAGACACCAGACTGGGATTGACTGGGTTTCAGGCTATACTTAAGGCTATTGACGTTAACGTAAGCGTCAACCCAGCCGCAACCGAACGGCGCACATTCCGGAGAACTCCATGACCGATTTATCGGTGTCACAAAAACTGACTTCCTACACACCCGCCAACAAAGTGCGCTTCGTCACAGCAGCGTCTCTGTTCGACGGTCACGATGCCTCGATCAACATCATGCGACGCATACT